>NZ_WXWT01000488.1:0-13493 GCF_009904725.1 Vibrio sp. V43_P6S15P86 | reverse complement strand
TCCAGGTTTAAGGCCCAGCATCAAAATGCTGGGCCTTTTTTGTATTTCTTAAAATCTTAAATTTCTTCTTCGCGATGTATTTCTTTAAGCACTGAGCTCCTTCAGCTTACTAACTTAACTCCTTGTTAATTTTAGCCATAGCAACGTCACTTCATGGCCATACCTATCCGACTAGTTTAAGTTTAGTCAATCAAAGTTCTGTGAATAAAGACTCATCGATTTAGGCTGAGCAGTAACGTAAATACTAGCTCTGTTAAATGCCTTGGATACTGAAAATAATGTTCTACGATTAAAGAGTGGTATGTTCATAAACCGTTTTGGTTCATGGCGCTGATATTGTAAGGATATTTGTTTAAATAACAGGTATTTGAGAAAAGAAGAAAAGCGTTGTAAATGAGTATGAATGTACAAATATCACTAGGGGGAACTTTGTTGTGATTTGCGTCACTGTTACTAATATGAAAAATCGTTGCCAGAAGATTTTATTTTGTGATAAATTCGCGCGCAATCTCGGAGCGTAATTAACAACGTTTGATCTCTGGGGGATACGCGTAGTGACCATTCAAGCTGATTGTGACACTGCGTAGGGTAGGTATCGGCAAAGCCTTTTGTCGATAGACGGGATACTAATGCTGTAAAAGCGGCATATTAATGGGAAACCCAACATTGAAACCTTTGAATAAACACACACTAATCAGCTTCATACTGCCGAAATGTCCTGTTTTACAAAACGGGTGCATTACGGAACCTTGATTAATCCCTTTTACATATAAAGTCACGAGTATCGTGGCAGATGATCTGTATTTGTCATTTTGCACTGACAAATGCGGAGGGGTATACACACCTCCTGTAACTTCATTCCAATGATTATTAATACAGGATATAGAATTATTATAATTCAAGGGATTATGTAGTATGAGCACTGCCTTTGAAGTCGATAGCAATATCGCAAACATTTTTTCGTCTCAGGTTCCTATCGTTGAGGGAACGTATGACTTAACGCCAGATCAAGTATTGATTGATCAGGCTGAGCATGAATCTGAAGTGCGTTCTTATCCACGTCGCTTGCCAATCGCAATCAAACAAGCCTTCGGTTGCTTGGTTGAAGATACACGTGGACAGATCTTTTTAGACTGCCTTGCGGGGGCGGGCACTCTAGCTTTGGGGTATAACCATCCTGAAATAAACCAAGCTCTGAAAGAGCAATTAGATTCGGGTCTGCCATATCAGACGCTAGATATTGCAACATCAGCAAAAACGACGTTTATTCAATCTGTTAAATCTTTTCTTCCTCAAGAGTTAAGTGAGAACAGCGTTATCCAATTTTGTGGTCCGTCTGGAGCCGATGCAGTTGAAGCCGCGATCAAACTCGCAAAGCAGACTACTGGTCGTAACACCATGTTTGCTTTTCGTGGCGCATATCATGGTATGACTAACGGCACAATGGGCATGATGGGCAACCTAGGTACGAAAGCGCGTCGAACTGGTTTAATGTCAGACGTGCACTTTATGCCTTTCCCATACAATTTGCGTTGTCCATTTGGACTTGGCGGTGATGAAGGTGCGAAAGCAAGCATTCGCTATATCGATCGTCTTTTAAACGATGATGAATCGGGCATTATGAAGCCTGCTGCGATCATCGTTGAGCCAGTGCAAGGTGAGGGTGGTGTTGTTCCTGCGCCAGCATTCTGGCTGCGAGAGTTACGTCGTATTTGTGATGAACACGGTATCTTACTGATCTTCGATGAGATCCAGTGTGGTGTTGGTAAAACTGGCTACAATTTCGCATTTGAAGAGTCGGGCATTGTTCCAGATATCCTGTGTTTATCAAAAGCTATTGGCGGTGGCTTACCAATGTCGCTATTGGTTATCAACAAGCAGCATGATACTTGGAAGCCGGGCGAACACACTGGTACGTTTCGTGGCAATCAGTTAGCCATGGTCTCTGGTGCGAAAGCATTAGAAATTATCCAACGTGATAATCTTGTTGAGCATGCCAATATTGCGGGTCAGTACTTGCGCTACGGCCTTGAAAGTATTCAAAAGCGTGTGAACTGTATCGCAGAGGTTCGTGGCAAAGGTTTGATGCTAGGCGTGGAGATTAAAACTCCAAACGGTGAGCTCAATAAATTTGGTGAACCTCAAGCGGATAGTGAACTCACACTTTCTATTCAACGCGCAGCACTCGAGCGTGGCTTGATCGTTGAGAAAGGTGGACGCGAAGGCGCAGTAATTCGTTTCCTTCCTCCTCTTATCATCTCGTTTGAGCAAATCGACTTTGCTTTACGTGTATTTGAAGACGCGATTTTAGCCGCTGGCGGTAGTCACATCGAAATTCAGCCACAAGATGAATGGAAGAAGCATTTCATCCACACTGGAGAGATGGGCAGCAATGAATTTGCTTCGATGATGAATCACACTACTACGGCAATGAAGTCAGTGTTTGAACAAGTGACTGCACCGTATTCAGGTATGGATCCAAAAGCATTGGAAGCAGCGATTCACGACGTTGATCTTGATAATGGAAATGCGCCTCTTAAAACCGTTATCGACGATGCTGCTGAGCTGGTCGCGAAAAACGCAATTTTTACTCAACATCCAGATTGTATTGCTCACCTGCATACTCCACCTTTGATGCCAGCGATTGCGGCAGAGGCAATGATTGCGGCTTTGAACCAGTCTATGGACTCATGGGATCAAGCTTCATCAGCGACTTATGTTGAACAGAAAGTTGTGAACTGGCTATGCGATAAATACGAGTTAGGTGAAAAAGCGGACGGTATCTTCACGAGCGGCGGCACGCAAAGTAATCAAATGGGTTTGATGCTTGCGCGTGATTGGATTGCTGACAAACTCAGTGCGCACTCAATTCAAAAGCTTGGCCTTCCTGAATACGCAGACAAGCTGCGTATTGTATGTTCGAAAAAATCCCACTTCACGGTTCAAAAATCAGCGTCTTGGATGGGATTGGGTGAAAAAGCGGTTATGACCGTCGATGCTAATGCCGATGGAACGATGGATGTCACTAAGTTAGACGAAGTTCTAAATCAGGCAAAAGCAGAAGGTTTGATCCCATTTGCAATTGTCGGCACAGCGGGCACAACGGATCACGGTGCTATTGATGACCTAGACTTTATCGCCGATATGGCAGCGAAACATGACATGTGGATGCACGTCGACGGTGCATACGGTGGAGCTCTGATTCTAAGTAGCCAAAAAGCCCGTCTGAAAGGTTGTGAGCGTGCAAACTCCATCAGCGTAGACTTCCACAAGTTATTTTACCAAACCATCAGTTGTGGTGCGCTGTTGGTGAATGACAAGTCTAACTTTAAATTCCTGCTTCATCATGCAGACTATTTGAACCGCGAACACGACGAACTGCCGAACTTAGTGGATAAGTCTATTGCTACAACTAAGCGTTTTGATGCGCTAAAAGTGTTTATGACGATGCAAAGCGTGGGGCCAAAAGCCCTAGGCGATATGTACGATCATTTGCTTGATCAGACGCTGGAAGTTGCGGACATGATTCGAGATAACAAACACTTTGAGTTGTTGGCTGAACCATCACTATCTACGGTTCTGTTCCGCGCGACACATGAATCAGCGGATCTTGACGAACTGAACAAAACGTTGCGCTTAGAAGCGTTAACACGCGGTATCGCGGTATTGGGTGAAACCATTGTTGACGATAAAACTGCATTGAAATTTACGATTTTGAACCCGTGTCTGACGACGGCGGACTTTGAATCTTTGCTCTCAAAAATCAATACGCTAGCGGCAGAGCTAGTTTAACAAAGGTAACGGAAAACTATGGCAATTCTACAGATTGGTGCAGGCGGCGTTGGCTGGGTAGTTGCACATAAAGCAGCACAAAACAACGACGTTCTGGGTGATATCACAATCGCATCACGTACCGTAGGTAAGTGTGAGAAAATCATCGAATCGATTCAGAAGAAAAACAATCTGAAAGATTCAACTAAGAAACTAGAAGCTCGTGCGGTAAATGCGGACGACGTAGATTCTTTAGTTGCTTTAATTAAAGAAGTGCAGCCTGACTTAGTGATCAACGCGGGTCCTCCTTGGGTGAACATGTCTATTATGGAAGCATGTTACCAAGCTAAAGTGTCATACCTTGATACATCTGTTGCGGTTGATTTGTGTTCTGAAGGCCAACAAGTACCTCAAGCTTACGATTGGCAGTGGGGCTACCGTGAGAAGTTTGAAGAGGCGGGTATCACAGGTATTCTTGGTGCCGGTTTCGATCCGGGCGTAGTATCGGTGTTTGCTGCATACGCGGTGAAACATCTGTTCGATGAAATCGATACTATCGACGTAATGGATGTAAACGCAGGTGACCACGGTAAGAAGTTCGCAACTAACTTTGACCCAGAAACGAACATGCTTGAGATTCAAGGTGATTCCTTCTACTGGGAAAACGGCGAGTGGAAACAAGTACCTTGTCACTCACGTATGCTTGAGTTTGAATTCCCGAACTGTGGTTCACATAAAGTGTACTCAATGGCGCACGACGAAGTTCGATCTATGCAAGAGTTCATCCCGGCGAAACGCATTGAGTTTTGGATGGGGTTCGGTGACCGTTACCTGAACTATTTCAACGTAATGCGCGATATTGGTCTACTCAGCCCAGACCCACTGACGCTGCACGACGGCACGGTAGTCCAACCTCTACACGTATTGAAAGCGCTACTGCCGGACCCAACATCTCTCGCACCAGGTTATACAGGCTTAACGTGTATCGGTACTTGGGTACAAGGTAAGAAAGATGGTAAAGAGCGCAGTGTATTTATTTACAACAACGCAGATCACGAAGTCGCATACGAAGATGTTGAACACCAAGCTATCTCATACACCACTGGCGTACCTGCGATCACTGCTGCTTTGCAGTTCTTCCGTGGCAAATGGGCAGACAAAGGCGTGTTCAACATGGAGCAGCTAGATCCAGACCCATTCCTAGAAACCATGCCATCGATTGGTCTAGATTGGCATGTTCAAGAACTGGAGCCAGGACAACCTGTTATCCATAAATTGAAGTAAGAATTTAGCGACTCTTATTTGTACGTTTAAGCCGATGCACTTGCGTCGGCTTTGTTCGATTTTATAGTGCCTTTGCTAAGGCGAAGGGACGTAAGGTATCAAAATGCAACAAAACGAACTAAAAACGCCATACTTCATGATCAATGAAGACAAGCTGATTGAGAACCTAGAGAAAGCAAAACAGCTAAAAGACATCTCTGGTGTGAAGCTTGTATTAGCACTGAAGTGCTTCTCAACATGGGGTGTATTCGACATCATCAAGCCTTACCTAGACGGAACAACCAGCTCTGGCCCGTTTGAAGTGAAGCTTGGCTACGAAACGTTCGGTGGTGAGACACACGCATACAGTGTGGGTTACAGCGAAGATGACGTTCGCGACGTGGCGGACATCTGTGACAAGATGATCTTTAACTCTCAGTCACAGCTAGCGGCTTATCGTCATATTGTCGAAGGTAAAGCATCGATTGGCTTGCGACTAAACCCAGGTGTGAGCTACGCAGGGCAAGACTTAGCAAACCCAGCTCGTCAATTTTCTCGTCTTGGTGTTCAGGCTGATCACATCAAACCGGAAATTTTTGATGGTATTGATGGCGTAATGTTCCACATGAACTGTGAGAACAAAGACGTGGATGCGTTTATCGGCTTACTCGATGCTATTTCAGAGCAGTTTGGCGAGTACCTAGATAAGCTGGACTGGGTAAGCATGGGTGGCGGCGTGTTCTTCACATGGCCGGGGTACGACATCGAGAAGTTGGGTTTAGCGCTTAAAGCATTCTCAGAGAAACACGGCGTACAAATGTATCTAGAGCCGGGTGAAGCGATCATCACTAAGACAACCGATCTTGTCGTAACAGTGGTTGATATTGTGGAGAATGTAAAGAAGACTGCGATTGTCGATTCGGCAACAGAAGCCCACCGTTTGGATACGCTTATCTACAACGAGCCAGCGTCAATTCTTGAAGCATCTGAAAACGGTGAACATGAATACGTGATTGGATCGTGCTCTTGTTTAGCTGGTGACCAGTTTTGCGTGGAGAACTTCGAACAGCCTCTCGAGATCGGACAGCGTCTGCACATTCTAGATAGTGCAGGTTACACCATGGTGAAACTGAACTGGTTTAACGGTCTACGTATGCCTTCGGTTTACTGTGAACGCTCGAATGGTGACATTCAAAAACTGAATGAATTTGACTACTCTGATTTCAAACGTTCACTATCTCAGTGGTCGGTGAAATAAAACGTATTGAGTATTAGAACGACAAAGAGCAGCTGAATTGCTGCTCTTTTTTATTGGGGAAGTGTTAAAGGTGTGCAGTTAGCTTTCTACAATTACACGAGTGTCTTCACTCAGAGATTCTAACTCATTAGCCACGTCCTCTATCTCTAGCTCGCTAGGCAATTTAATCGCCATTTTTGCGCTGAATAAGCTGGAGCTTACCCCACCGCCGCCTGCAATGAATACGCGTTGGCAATCCATATCTAGAATTGAAATGCCTTGATTATCGAGAACGTGAGTAATTTCATTCACAATACCTGCTCTATCGTTGGCATCTAAGCGAAGCTGAAAGATGGTGTCTTCACGATGCGAGTGAGGATCCGAGTCAACGAACCTAACCACAAGAGTTTGACATGAAGAGAACGCCTCTTTAACGATGTCGGAATTTTCTCTTGGAAGTTCTACTTTGATGACACCTGCAACTTGATCTTCAATAAAGTTTACTTTGCTTATCAGCCATTTACCGCCATTTTCATGAGTAATTGCTGCGAGTTCTTTGATGGTTGCGGGTGACGCTTGTCCGACAAAATTAACAATAAATACGGTGTTCATAATGTCCCCTCCTGGAATAAGGTTTGGACGCAGTACGAATAAACGTGCTACTTAAGTTATTGGAATAAATCCTTTTATTTAGTGTAGGTGCTAGGAGAGGGTTATGTTTGATGAAAGTCAATTTTTGACACTAATTCGTGAAGCAAATAATTAAAACGATGTTTAGGGCACAAAAAAGCAGCCATCATAAGGCTGCTTTTCTACTGAGTATCAACTCAAGTCAAGGCTAAAATGTTACTTTTAGTTCGACCCCGTAAAATTGGCTATCGTAGTTGGCGCCTGCGTCCATTGCGAATTTTGCGACGTCTTGATTACCAAACCAAGGTGATGAATTAAATTGTAGTTCTGCACTACCGCCCCATGCATCGGTTACCCAATAATGGATATGCCCAACAGGGTTTAGGAAGAAGAGTGATACATCACCGACGGTTTCAGAGCCCATGACTTCGCCGCCGTTTGCTACAATATCTTGCTCAGCAGTGAGCATCATTTCGCCAACCACAGCACCAAAGAATGGTGTGATAAAAATATCCTGCCAAGATGGCACTTCTGCAAATGCCTCTACTCCGTACTCCCAAAAGAACGTTGACATGGTTGCGGAGTACAAGAATGACTGAAACTCGTTATAGCCAGCGTGGCGTGCGGCTGTGTAGTAAACGCCGCCAAAATAAGGGTGCATGATGTAGTTGAGGACATGTTCATCACGATCCCAAACAGGCCCATCAGAGACATTATCTTTCCATTTTTGACCCAGCTTACTCATGTCTCGGTCTTCTTCGTCCCATTTAGTGATACTTTCTGGAAGGAAAGTCATCATACCAACGGTTGCGATACTCAGGCCAAGAATGGTGTATGTTTGACCCATGAGGTAATCCCAGTCTTTATCTTGAGGGATAATGAGATGTTTAGGCTGAAGCCCTGCATCAAGATTTAATGAATCATCATTATTCTGTTCAAACATAAGACCGCGATTTTGAGACTCGAAGGTGTACAGAGTCGTCGTTTCGCAGTAACCTGACAAGCAATCAGGTGTGTAAGAAAACTCCGTATGACTGGTCATATCGTACTGACTTGCGTGCGCAAGCGCTGACGAAGTCAAGCAAAGGCCAGTTAGAGTTTTCTTGAACATGGATGATTTTGACACAAAGGTCTCCGAGTTGATGGTGTGATGATCGGGCTCGCAATTATCCCTCAAAACATCAACCATTTAAATACTTGATCCTTATTTAGTCCCAATATATCTCGTCGAGATTCGTCCAAATAAAAAGAAAAATAAGCACTATAACGAATAATAGGATTGTGCTTATGTTCAGGAGTCAGTTGTGAAAATAGCAATGCTTAGTACCGGTGAGGAAGTGCTCCACGGTGATATTGTTGATACTAATGCGGCATGGTTATCTAGCCTGTTTTATCAACATGGATTTGGCTTAACAAAGCGCTCAACGGTTGGTGATAGCCTGTCGAGCTTGGTTGAAGAGTTTTTAATGTTGAGCTTCAACAATGACGTGGTGATCGTGAATGGTGGTTTAGGGCCAACGACCGATGATATGAGTGCGGCCGCCGCAGCGAGAGCTGCTGAGTGTAAACTCGTGCTTTTCAAAGAGTGGTTGCAGCATCTAGAAAGTTTGTATGCTCGACGTGGCATCCCAATGCCAGACAGTAACTTAAAACAAGCCATGCTACCAGAAACGGCTGAGATTCTGGATAACCCGATAGGCACGGCCTGTGGTTTCAAGATGCTGATTAATGATGCCATTTTTTATTTTACGCCGGGTGTGCCAAGTGAATTTAAGCTTATGGCAGAGACGCAAATTTTGCCTGATCTGAGAAGAGCTTTTCCAGAGGTGCAAGGTTCATGTTGTAGTCGAATCTATACGTTCGGCCTTTCCGAATCCGGCATCTCGGACAAGCTTGATCAGCTAAAACTTCCTCAAGGGTATGAGCTTGGTTATCGCTCTTACTTACCTTTTATTGAAGTGAAACTCTTTGGCCCTTCTGACCAGCTTGAACAGCGTTTGAAGTTGGTACAGATGATCAATAAGCATCTTGAAAGCAATACCGTTAGTATTGATTTACCTATGGTTGAAAATGTCGGCCAGTTGTTGGTCGATAAAGGACTAACGGTGTCTATCTCCGAAAAAAGTAGCGGGGGCTACTTAACTTATTGGTTAAATAGTGATGAAAAAGCTGAAAGGCAACTTGGACATGGTTGGGTACTACCAAGCCAGACTCAAGCGATGAGCAACAGCGGAGACCCATTAGCAGAAACGTTTGCTCTGGCAGGAGCGACGCGAGAGAAGTGTGGAACGGATTTATCACTCGTCACTGGCGATATTGAAGAGGGTGTTTTTTCCGTCGCTTTATCGACACCGTCAGGCGAGTGGGGAGCGTTATATAAACTCTCGAAAAAGTATCAGCGCAATGATCAAGTTAAAGTGATCAGCACGGCAGCACTAGACTTGTTGCGTCGTTACCTAGAACGTAAACCGATGTTTGCACATTATGCATTTTTAGAGAAAGTTAAAGAGATGCATCTCCCAGGTAGTGCTTTATAACCAGAGACCTATAACAGCCTGAGAGATAAAACACGTAGATACAAAAAAGCCAAGGTAATCACCTTGGCTTTTGCGTTTTATACCGTCGAGTCACGTTATGCGCGCTGCTTTTCTTTCATCGCGTAGTTAACGCCACTGAGTGACAAATCCGATTTTGCTTTACAAATACAAGGTAATATCTCATCACTTTGCGTGTAAGCCATGGCAAAACCAACATACTCCACTTCACCAGATTCCAACTTGCAGCGACAAGCGCCACAGTGCCCATCACGACAGTTGTATTCTGGTAGTAAGCCAGCTTGCTCCATTGTTTCCAAAATTGTATTGGAAGGGTTGGATTCAATACTGATGAGTTTGTTGATTTTGAGTGTTGCCATTACAGCTCGAATCCTTCGAAGTCGTCTGCGCGAACTTCATTGTCAATTTGACCCACAAGGTAAGAAGAGATTTCCGCTTCTTGAGGCGCAACTTGAACATTATCTGAAGACAACCAAGCGTTAATCCATGGGATTGGGTTGGTTGTTGCTTCTGGATAAGCTGCAGGTAGACCTACTGCTTGCATACGGATGTTGGTGATGTATTCAACATATTGGCTTAGGATGTCTTTGTTTAGACCGATCATCGAGCCATCTTTGAATAGATACTCTGCCCACTCTTTTTCTTGCTCAGCCGCTTCTTTGAATAGGTCAAAACAGTCTTGTTTTGCTTCTTCTGCGATTTGCATGAAAGTGAAATCATCCTGACCGTTACGTAGCAGGTTGATCATGTGTTGCGTACCGTTCAGGTGAAGCGCTTCATCACGTGCAATCAGTTTGATGATTTTCGCGTTACCTTCCATTAGTTCGCGTTCTGCGAAAGCGAAAGAACATGCGAAACTTACGTAAAAACGAATCGCTTCTAGAGCGTTCACAGACATCAGACAGATGTACAGTTTCTTCTTAAGGTCGTACAGACTAACCTTAACCGTTTCACCGTTAAGGACATGCTCACCTTCACCGTAGCGATGGTAATCATTCGTCGCTTGAATCAAATCGTCGTAGTAGTGCGCGATGTCTTTTGCACGCTTCAGGATGTGCTCGTTCTCAACGATATCATCAAATACCACAGCAGGGTCGTTCACGATGTTACGAATAATGTGCGTGTAAGAACGAGAGTGAATCGTTTCAGAGAAAGACCAAGTCTCAATCCAAGTCTCTAGTTCCGGCAGAGATACAAGCGGCAGCAGTGCCACGTTAGGGCTACGACCTTGGATAGAGTCTAGAAGCGTTTGGTACTTCAAGTTAGAGATGAAGATGTGCTTCTCGTGATCTGGCAGTTTGTTGTAATCGATACGGTCGCTAGATACGTCTACCTCTTCTGGACGCCAGAAGAAAGAAAGTTGTTTCTCGATAAGCTTTTCGAAAATCTCAAACTTTTGTTGGTCGTAGCGTGCAACGTTTACTGATTGACCTAGGAACATTGGTTCCTTCAACTGGTCATTCTTTTTTTGGTTAAAAGTACTGTAAGCCATAATGCCTCAATTCCTTTTAAACCTCCCCATAAGGGGAGGTTATCGATAGTCTGTCTTTACGGAGTGTTGGGTGCGGGTAGATTAAATCTTACAACCGCCGCCAGCACAATCGTCATCTTGTGGTTGAACAGCGTCTTTCTGTTCATCTTTTGCGCCATCACGAGTGTTATGGTAGTAAAGCGTTTTCACACCAAACTTGTACGCTGTTAGCAGGTCTTGAAGTAGTTTCTTCATTGGTACCTTGCCAGTCTCGTAGCGTGACGGATCGTAGTTAGTATTAGCAGAGATAGCTTGGTCAACAAACTTCTGCATAATACCCACAAGATGTAGGTAACCGTCGTTCGAACCGATGTTCCAAAGCAGTTCATAGTTGTCTTTAAGTTCAGTGAACTCAGGTACAACTTGCTTCAGAATACCGTCTTTCGAAGCTTTTACTGAAACATAACCACGTGGTGGCTCAATACCGTTAGTTGCGTTTGAAATCTGAGAAGAAGTCTCAGAAGGCATTAGCGCAGTCAGTGTTGAGTTACGTAGGCCGTGCTCCATAATTTCTTTACGTAGGCTGTCCCAGTCGTAGTGCAGCGCTTCGTCACAAATTAGGTCGATATCTTTCTTGTACGTATCAATCGGCAGTAAGCCTTTCGCGTAGTTCGTTTCGTCGAATGAAGGGCACTTTCCTTGCTCTTTCGCCAGTTCTACCGATGCTTTTAGTAGGTAGTACTGCATTGCTTCGAACGTACGGTGAGTCAGGCCATTTGCGCTACCGTCAGAGTATTTCACGCCATGTTTCGCTAAGTAATAAGCGAAGTTGATCACACCAACACCTAGCGTACGACGGTTCATCGTCGATTTGTATGCCGCTGGTAGAGGGTAATCTTGATAATCAAGCAGTGCATCTAGCGCACGAACAACAAGATCAGATAGCTCTTCGAAATCATCTAGAGACTTGATAGCACCAAGGTTGAAGGCAGAAAGCGTACATAGTGCGATCTCGCCCGAGTCATCTTCAACGTTAGTTAATGGCTTCGTTGGCAGTGCGATTTCTAGACATAGGTTCGATTGACGAACTGGCGCTACTTCAGAATCGAATGGGCTGTGAGTATTACAGTGGTCCACGTTCTGAATGTAGATACGACCTGTTGATGCACGCTCTTGCATTAGCAGAGTGAACATTTCAATCGCTTTAACCGTTTCTTTCTTGATTGAAGGATCGTTCTCGTACTTCACGTATAGACGCTCAAACTCTTCTTGGTTTTCGAAGAATGCGTCGTATAGACCCGGTACGTCTGAAGGTGAGAATAGTGTGATGTTGCCACCCTCAACTAAACGTTGGTACATCAGTTTGTTTAACTGAACACCGTAGTCCATGTGACGAACACGGTTCTCTTCAACACCACGGTTGTTTTTAAGCACCATTAGAGAGCGAGCTTCGCCGTGCCACATTGGGTAGAATACAGTCGCTGCGCCACCACGAACACCACCTTGCGAACAACATTTTACTGCGGTTTGGAAGTATTTGTAGAACGGGATACAGCCAGTGTGGAATGCTTCACCACCGCGAATCTCTGAACCTAATGCACGGATACGACCAGCGTTGATACCAATACCAGCGCGCTGAGATACGTAACGAACAATCGAGCTTGCTGTTGCGTTGATAGAATCAAGACTGTCGCCACACTCAATCAGAACACATGAGCTGAACTGGCGAGTAGGGGTACGCACGCCAGACATAATTGGCGTAGGTAGAGAAATCTTAAATGTCGATGTCGCATCGTAGAAACGCTTGATGTAATCAAGACGCGTTGCTTTTGGATATTTCGCAAATAGGCACGCTGCTACAAGGATATATAAGAACTGAGCACTTTCGTAAATTTGGCCCGTTACACGGTTTTGTACGAAGTACTTGCCCTCTAGCTGCTTAACTGCCGCGTATGAGAAGTTTAGGTCGCGTTTATGGTCGATGTACGCATCAAGTTCGTCGAGTTCTGCTTTTGTGTAGTCTTCTAGAATATGTTGATCGTACTTACCCATATCGACGAGGCGAGACACGTGATCATAAAGCGTTGGTGGCTCGTATTGGCCATACGCTTTTTTACGCAGATGGAATACCGCTAGGCGAGCAGCTAGGTATTGGTAATCCGGAGTCTCTTCAGAGATCAGGTCTGCCGCAGACTTGATGATTGTCTCGTGAATATCTGTCGTTGTGATGCCGTCGTAAAACTGGATGTGAGCGCGAAGTTCTACTTGAGAAACCGAAACATTATCTAGACCTTCTGCAGCCCAAGTGATAACGCGGTGGATTTTATCCAGATCGATACTTTCTTTACGGCCATCACGCTTGGTGACGGTAAGTTGTTGGTTCATTCTGCTTTATTTCCCTAAGAAAACTGATAAAAGCCGTATTTTTGTTTGTTTATGTGCAATATGAGTAAAGCTTGCGGCGGCTTTGTGATCAAAGTCTATCTATATATTGTCGCTTAAACACAACATATAGGGGTTCATTTGTTTGCGGGTTACAAGATAGTGCTATTACACTGATTTATCA
>NZ_WXWT01000056.1:0-6912 GCF_009904725.1 Vibrio sp. V43_P6S15P86 | reverse complement strand
ATAGAAAATTGATTGTTACAAAAAAGTAACATTTGATTCTGTGGGAAATAAAAAAGACCAGCATAAAATGCTGGTCAAAATAGAAAGATTGGAAGGAATTGTTTTCTTTCTTTGCTAATAGCCATCGATATCGCTGATGGCTATTTATGGCATTGAAAGAGGGAAGCGTGAATACTTCCGTTAAGCAGAAAGCATCAGTGAATCTGCTTTTGCTTCTAGGTTTGTGCCATCCATTAGGTAGTCATCGATAGCACGAGCACATTCGCGACCTTCGTTGATACAACGAACCACCAAAGATTGGCCTGTTCGCATATCACCAGCAGCAAATACGCCTTCTTGGTTAGTAGCAAAACCTTGAGTTGCTACGTTACCGCGATCATCTAGCGCGATATCCAGTTGAGCAAGCACGCCTGTAGGTTCTGGGTGTAAGAAGCCCATTGCTAGGAATGCCATATCACATGGGATCACTCGCTCGCTGCCTTCTACTTCTTTGAAACTTGGGTGCTCGCCTGGTTTTGCATCTTGCCAAACGATATCAGCAAGACGAAGGCCAGTGACTTCACCTTTGTCATTTCCGATGAACTCTTTGGTCAGGATGTTCCAGTGACGATCGACACCTTCTTCATGAGAGGTCGAAGTACGTAGGATCATTGGGTATTGAGGCCAAGGCATATTGGCTGGGCGCTTCTCTGGTGGAATCGGCATGATTTCCACTTGAGTTACGCTTGCTGCGCCGTGACGGTTTGACGTACCTACACAGTCTGAACCGGTATCACCACCACCAATGACAACCACATGTTTACCTTTTGCGTGAATCTCTTCCGTTTTCAGGTCCATGTTATTTGCACGTCGGTTGTTTTGACCTAGGAATTCCATTGCGAAGTGAACGCCTTTGAGCTCACGACCCGGAACTGGCAAATCACGTGGAACCGTTGAGCCACCCGTCAGTAGAACCACATCGAACTCTTGACGCAGTTGCTGAGCATTTACATCAACACCGACGTGTTGGTTTACTTTAAACTCAACGCCAGCTTCTGCCATTAGATTGATCTTACGATCAATGACTTCCATGCTCAGTTTAAAATCTGGAATACCGAAACGCAGCAGACCACCAACCTTCTCGTCTCGCTCGAATACTGTCACGGTATGGCCTGCGCTGTTTAGCTGCTCAGCAGCCGCAAGACCAGCAGGTCCAGATCCAATGATCGCCACCGTTTTACCAGTGCGAGAACGTGGCGTTTTTGGCTTAGCGTACCCTTCACGATACGCCGTTTCTACGATGGTTTTCTCGATATTACAGATAGTGATTGGGTCTTGGTTGATGCCAAGTACACAAGCACTTTCACATGGAGCAGGGCAAACACGACCAGTAAACTCAGGGAAGTTATTGGTTGAGCTTAGAATGTTCCATGCTTCTTCCCAGCTATCACGATAAACTGCATCGTTAAACTCTGGGATGATGTTACCGATAGGGCAGCCGTTATGACAAAACGGCACACCACAATCCATACAACGAGAAGCTTGAGTATTGATCTTGTCACCAAACTCCTCGTTCAGGACAAACTCTTTGTTGTTCTTGATGCGTTCAGCTGGGTCGATCTTCTGTGGTAGTTCACGACCATGCTCTAAAAATCCAGTAGGCTTACCCATTATACGGCCTCCACTTGAGTTTCGTTTCCTTGAGACTGTGCTTCAGCTTTACGCTTTTGAAGCACCGCTTTGTAGTCACGCGGCATCACCTTAACCATAGAGGCTAGGCTTGCTTCAAAGTTGTCTAGGAAAGACTGAGCGACTTCACTTCCTGTGAATTGAACATGCTTAGTTAGCATGTCGAGTAATAGATCTCTGTCTTCTTGCTCGATTGGATCTAGGTCTACTAACTCTGGGTTCAGTTTCGACTCAAAGTCGCCTGATTTATCCCATACGTAAGCCACGCCGCCACTCATACCTGCGGCAAAGTTACGACCTGTTGAACCAAGGATAATTGCTGCACCGCCCGTCATGTATTCACAACCGTGGTCACCGACGCCTTCTACTACGACTTTCGCGCCTGAGTTACGAACACAGAAACGTTCGCCAGCCATACCGCGAATGAAAGACTCACCCGAAGTGGCACCGTAGAAACACACGTTACCAACCACGATGTTATCTTCTGCGACAATGCTTGATTTCGCATCTGGGTAAAGTACTAACGTACCGCCAGATAAGCCTTTACCCCAGTAGTCGTTCGCGTCGCCTTCTACTTCGAACTTCACGCCCTTAGCTAGGAATGCGCCGAATGACTGACCCGCTGAACCTTTGAACTTCACGTTCATTGGTCGAGGTAGGCCGGCATCTTTGTACACTTTCGAGATTTCGTTCGACAGCATGGTGCCCGCAGAACGGTCAGTGTTGACGATAGGGAATTCGGCATTCACCGCCTCGCCTTTCTCGAGAGCAGGAATCGCCGCTTGAATCAGCTTACGGTCTAGTACCGATTCCAGGTTGTGGTTCTGTTGCGTTTGGTTATGGATACCGTCTGACTCACGTGGCTGTTCAACGTGTAGAACAGGAGACAGATCTAGGTTCTTGTATTTCCAGTGAGAAACGTCTTGGCGAATCTTCAGCTTCTGACCTTGACCGACCATCTCATCGATAGTGCGGAAGCCAAGTTCAGCCATGATTTCACGTAGACCTTGTGCCATGTATTGGAAGAAGGTTACGACGTCTTCTACGCGACCATCAAAGCGCTCGCGAAGCGTCTTGTTCTGAGTTGCGATACCAACAGGACAGGTGTTCTTATGACACTTACGCATCATGATACAACCTTCAACCACCAAGGCTGCGGTTGCCACGCCCCATTCTTCAGCACCCAGTAGTGTTGCGACTGCAAGGTCACGAGGAGTCTTCATCTGACCATCCGCTTGAACCACGATACGGTTACGTAGACCGTTCTTCAGTAGCGTTTGGTGCGTTTCTGCCAAGCCAAGTTCCCAAGGAAGACCAGTATGACGGATTGAAGACATTGGGGATGCACCAGTACCACCGTCGAAACCTGCGATTAGTACAACGTCCGCTTTCGCTTTCGCTACACCGGAAGCGATCGTACCTACGCCAGCTTCCGATACCAGCTTCACGTTTACACGGCCCGCGCGGTTCGCGTTCTTCAAATCGTAGATAAGCTGAGCCAAATCTTCGATTGAGTAGATATCGTGGTGTGGTGGTGGCGAGATAAGACCGACGCCCGGAGTTGAGTGACGTGTAGCACCGATCCAGTCATCTACTTTATCGCCTGGTAGCTGACCACCTTCACCTGGTTTCGCACCTTGAGCCATCTTGATTTGTAGCTCATCAGCGTTGGTTAGGTAGTAAGAGGTTACGCCGAAACGACCCGAAGCTACCTGTTTGATTGCAGAGCGTTCCCAATCGCCGTTCTCTTTGCGCTCGAAACGCATTGGGTCTTCACCACCTTCACCAGAGTTCGATTTCGCGCCAAGACGGTTCATCGCAACAGCTAGTGTGGAGTGTGCTTCGTAAGAAATAGAACCGAATGACATTGCACCTGTCGCGAAGCGTTTCACGATGCTTTCAATTGGCTCGACTTCGTCGATAGAGATAGAACCGGCAGGGTTCTTAATAAACTCAAGTTGGCTACGCAGAGTTACCGCGTTGTCACCTTGCTTATCTACTGCAGTCGCGTATTGCTTGAACTGATCGTAGTTCTTGTTGCGTGTAGACTCTTGCAGTAGAGAAATGGTTTCTGGGTTGAATAGGTGCTTCTCACCACGCTGTTTCCATTGGTAAACACCACCAACATCCAGCATTTGAATTGGAATTTCGCGTTGTGAGTAACCGATACGGTGTCGGATAAGTACTTCTTTGGCGATATCATCAAGGGTTAGACCTTGGATACGAGAAACCGTACCTGTGAAGTACTTGTCGACCACTGACTTGTGGATGCCCAACGCTTCGAAGATTTGTGCACCGTGGTACGACTGTAGCGTGGAGATACCCATCTTCGAGAAGATCTTCAAAAGACCGCCATTAATCGCTTTACGATAGTTGTTGAACAGATCGCGAGGGTTCGCTTCTGGATCCAACTTCTTGGTACGTTGAAGCTCAATGATGGTTTCAATCACTAGGTAAGGGTTAACCGCATTCGCACCGTAACCAAGTAGCGTTGCAAAGTGGTGCGTTTCACGCGCGTCACCAGTTTCAACCACGATGTCACACTTCGCACGTAGACCTTTACGGATCAAGTGGTGGTGTACTGCGCCAACTGCCAGCATTGCTGGGATCGCCGCGTGGTTTGAATTCACTGCGCGGTCAGTGAGTAGGATGATTGAATAACCATCGATAACCGCGTCTTCTGCGTATTGGCAGATACGTTTTAATGCACGCTCAAGTTTGCCTTGATCTTCACTAGCTTGGAATACGATATCCAACGTTTTCGCTTGTAGGTGCTCGTTATCGATCGCACGCAGTTTTTCAAGCTCTGAGTTCGCCAGAACCGGCGATTCTAATTCGACTTTCTGACAGTGAAGTGGTGTTTCAGTCAGAAGGTTTTGGTCTTTACCCAAGTAAGTGTTCAGCGACATAACCATACGCTCACGGATCGGGTCGATCGGTGGGTTAGTTACCTGTGCAAACAGCTGCTTGAAGTAGTTTGAAAGGTGCTGAGATTGATGAGAGAGAACCGCAAGAGGCCAGTCGGCACCCATTGCTGATAATGGCTCTTTCGCATCATTCGCCATTGGAACTATGATTTCGTTCACTTCTTCAGTGCTTACACCGAAAGCTTGTTGACGGTGTAGCAAACGTTCTGGAGAAGGTTGGCTGAACTGGTTGCTCGCATCTGGCAGCTTCTTCAAGCTCAGTAGGTTTTCTTCTACCCACTTCTCGTAAGGCTGCGCTGTTGCGATGGTGTCTTTCACTTCTTCATCAGAGATGATGCGACCTTGCTCTAGGTCTGCAACGAAGATACGACCTGGTTGTAGACGACCACGGAACTCTACGTTCTCTGGCTCAATATCCACAACACCAGATTCAGATGCCATTACTAGGAAGTTGTCTTTGGTCACTGTGTAGCGAGAAGGACGCAAACCGTTACGGTCTAGTGTCGCGCCAACTTGAACACCATCAGTAAAACATACTGAAGCAGGACCATCCCATGGTTCCATGATGTTCGCGTGGTACTGATAGAACGCGCGACGCTTAGGATCCATGTTTTTGTTTTCTTGCCATGCTTCCGGGATCATCATCATCAATGCGTGCGGCAGGCTACGACCAGAAAGAACTAGGAGCTCAAGTGCCATATCAAAGTTAGATGAATCCGAACTGCCTTCCTGACAAATAGGAAGCAGCATGTCGATTTCAGCTTGGGTAAATAGATCGGATTCAATGATCGCCTCACGGGCTTTCATCCAGTTCAAGTTACCTCGAACTGTATTGATTTCACCGTTGTGGGCAATGTAACGGAAAGGTTGTGCAAGACGCCATTTCGGGAAGGTGTTGGTAGAGAAGCGAGAGTGTACCAGTGCCAGTGCGGTCACCATGGTCGGGTTTTGCAGATCAAGGAAGTACTGAGGTACTTGCTCGGTCGTTAACTGACCTTTGTACACCAATGTCTTGTAAGACATAGAGTTAATATAGAAGTCATCACCAATGTTCGAAACGCTTTCTAGGCAAACACGTACAGTGTAGTTACGAAGTACGTACAGTTTGCGCTCTAGCTCTTCAGGTGTGATACCTGGACCACCAGAGATAAACACATGCTCAAACTGAGGTTCTGTGCTTAGCGGGTCGGCACCGATCATTGAGTTATCGGTTGGCAATACGCGGTAGCCAATAACTTCAAGGTCTAGACGCTGAGCGTTGCGTTCTAGAATGTCACGGCATTGCTCGCGTTTGTATTCGTCTTTCGGGAAAAGTACGACACCCACACCATACTTTTCAAATGAAGGTAGTTTAATGCCGAGCTTAACGGCCTCTTCTAATAGGAATTCATGAGGTTTTTGTAGCAAGATACCCGCACCATCACCGCTGCATGGATCACAACCTTGACCACCACGGTGCTCCATGCGAGCTAGCATATCCAATGCTTGAGTCACTACTTCATGAGATTTACGGTTTTTAAGGTGAGCAACAAAACCGATACCACACGCGTCATGCTCCAATTCAGGAGTATATAGACCCTGTGGATTTTGCTCTCTATCTACCATAGATACATCCTTCCAGTTCAATGTCGACGCAAAAGCACCAGGCAGGCAAATGCCACCTAGACCATTGATTACGTCTTGTCCTTTATATTTATTATCGCCACCGATCTAGGTTGACCGATCTTGATTCCTTTCCGTATCTCGCAGGAAAAGTTTTGCGAGAAAAACAATCCTTGGTGGTATCCCTTTATTTATTGCCACTATTTAGTGATTTATATAGGTAGGAGTGGGATAACACCGACAAATCCCGCAGTGTACTTTGTAATAAAAGTCACAAAAATAACGGGGTTGTGTAAGTATCCTACAATTTTGTCACTTCAGAATGCAATGAAAAAGTAGACGTTGTGACCCAATTTTTTCGTTTAATTATGCATTTTTAGTTTAACATTTACGCAACATGAACGTTTTTTATCTGTATTTATGCAGGTTTATTGATTTTGAGCCGTATGATGTTTGTTTGAATTGACTAGTATTGTGTGTTTTTTCTTGCAGGGATGTAATTTATTTACACAGATCGTAGTGAGATTGATTACGGTTCATTGTTGGTGAGAATTTATGCAGTTACATGAGTTGGTCAATACAATCGGCCAAGACCTTCAGCGTCGATACGGTGAAAAAGTCCATAAACTAACGTTGCACGGTGGATTTAGTTGCCCTAACCGAGATGGCACTATTGGTCGGGGAGGATGTACTTTTTGTAATGTGGCTTCGTTTG
>NZ_WXWT01000068.1:0-6928 GCF_009904725.1 Vibrio sp. V43_P6S15P86 | reverse complement strand
ACCACGTTAGCCACTAAAACAGATTAAATACCACCATTATGACAGAACACGAAAATACGAATGAAGTGCCACTTTCTATTGAAGCTGGCACATTACTGAAAAACAAACGCGAATCTCTTGGGATGAGTCAAAAGCAAGTTGCTGATCGCCTGAGGCTTCGCGTTTCTGTTATTGAAGATATTGAAAATAACCGATTTGAGTCTCAACAAGTTGCGACATTTACGCGTGGTTACTTGCGTTCTTACGCGAAGTTCGTAGGCCTTGATGAGAAGATGGTTTTGACTGCGTTAGAGCAGACAGCAGATGTACAGCCACAAGAGCAAGAAATTGAAATGCAGAGTTTCTCTCGCAAAACAAAAGATGAGAAGCACAATAGTCGTATCATGCTCCTGACTTGGGTTATCGGGTTGGTCATTATTGGTATTTCTGCAGCTTGGTGGTGGCAAAACCAGCAAGAGAATAGCCTAACGAAGGAAGTTACTGATTCAAGTGTTGAAGCGCCGAAGCCCACAGCGCAAGAGTTAGCTGATATCGATTTAATGACGGCTGAGGAGTTAATCGCAAGTACTCCTGAAGACGTTGTTTCAACAAGTAATGATGTTGTTGAAACGAGTGAAGTATCAGTCGAGCAAGGTAGCGATCCTCTGCTTGCTGAAACTGAAAATACAACAAGCGTAGATTCTGAAGAACCTGTTGCCGTGATTGAAACTGCGGAAGAGGAACAGCCTGCGCCAGTCGTACCTGAAGGCATGACACTTCTTACTATGAAGTTTAAAGCGGACTGTTGGATTCAAGTAAAAGACACCAATGGTAAAACGCTGGTAAGTGGTACTCATAAACCAGGACAAGATGTAGAACTTACCGGAAAAGCGCCGTTTAAAGTGATATTAGGCGCACCGGAAGGGGTTACAATGACATTTGCAAGTGAACCTGTCGACCTTTCTGGGTATACTTCAGGCAAAGTAGCTAGATTCACTCTACCGTTATAAAAAATTATGCAACACGAATCTCCAATTATTCGTCGTAAATCGACGCGTATTTATGTGGGTGATGTGCCAATTGGTGATGGTGCGCCAATTGCCGTACAGTCAATGACTAACACTCGCACGACTGACGTAGAAGCGACAGTCGCTCAAATCCGAGCACTAGAAAAAGTCGGTGCAGATATCGTTCGAGTTTCTGTACCTACCATGGACGCAGCAGAAGCTTTCAAACTGATTAAACAGCAAGTTTCTGTACCATTAGTGGCTGATATTCATTTCGACTATCGTATCGCGCTGAAAGTGGCGGAGTACGGTGTTGACTGTTTACGTATCAACCCAGGTAACATCGGCAATGAAGAGCGCATTCGCGCTGTTGTTGACTGTGCTCGCGATAAAAACATCCCAATCCGTATTGGTGTCAACGGTGGATCTTTGGAAAAAGATTTACAGATGAAATACGGTGAACCAACGCCAGAAGCTTTGGTTGAATCGGCGATGCGTCACGTAGATCATCTCGATCGTCTTAACTTTGACCAATTTAAAGTTAGCGTGAAAGCTTCAGACGTCTTCCTTGCGGTGGATTCATACCGTCTGCTAGCGAAGAAAATCGATCAGCCTCTTCACTTGGGTATTACAGAAGCGGGTGGTGCTCGTGCTGGTGCTGTTAAGTCATCTGTTGGCTTAGGTATGCTGTTATCTGAAGGGATCGGCGATACGCTGCGTATCTCTTTGGCTGCCGATCCAGTTGAAGAAATCAAAGTCGGTTTCGACATTCTTAAATCTCTGCGCATTCGCTCTCGAGGCATCAACTTTATTGCTTGCCCAAGTTGCTCGCGTCAAGAGTTTGATGTGATTGGCACGGTGAATGCACTTGAGCAGCGTTTAGAAGACATCATCACGCCAATGGATGTGTCTATCATCGGTTGTGTGGTAAACGGCCCTGGTGAAGCAGAAGTTTCTCACTTAGGTCTAGCAGGCAGTAACAAGAAGAGCGCATTCTACGAAGATGGTAAACGCCAGAAAGAGCGCTTTGATAACGATGACCTTGTGAATCAGCTAGAAGCTAAGATCCGTGCGAAAGCCGCCATGATGAATGGCGAAAACCGCATCGAAGTTAAAGTACAAGATTAATCTCAACGAGAATTACGGTAAGTATTGTGGCAAAAACAATTCAAGCAATTCGAGGCATGAACGATTGCCTCCCAACTCAGTCGCCACTGTGGCAAAAACTAGAAAACACAGTGAAAAATGTAATTAGCGCATACGGTTATAACGAAGTGCGCATGCCAATCGTTGAAGAAACAAACCTATTCAGCCGCGCTGTTGGTGAAGAGACAGACGTCGTTTCAAAAGAAATGTACACCTTTGATGATCGTAACGGAGACAGCCTAACACTTCGCCCTGAAGGTACGGCGGGTTGTGTACGTTCATGTATTCAAAACAGCCTGATCAACCGTGACGAACAGCGTCTGTGGTACATGGGGCCTATGTTCCGCCATGAACGTCCGCAGAAAGGTCGTTACCGTCAATTCCACCAGTGTGGTGTTGAGGTGTTTGGTCTAAATGGTCCAGATGTTGATGCAGAGCTTATCATGATGACGGCGCGTCTATGGCGTGAGCTAGGTATCAATGAACATGTTCGTCTTGAGCTGAACTCTATCGGTTCTCAAGAAGACCGCGCAGACTACCGTACTGCACTGGTTGCGTTCCTTGAGCAACATATTGATGTGCTAGACGAAGATTGTAAGCGTCGCATGCACACGAACCCACTGCGTGTTCTGGATACGAAGAACCCTGACGTTCAAGCTATTTTAGGTGATGCACCTCGCCTTTCAGATTACTTAGGTGAAGAATCTAAAGCACACTTCGCAGGTCTATGTGAACTTTTAGACGCCGCAGGTATCGAATACACAGTTAACGAACGTCTAGTTCGTGGTCTGGATTACTACAACCGCACGGTATTTGAATGGATCACTGAGAGCCTAGGTGCTCAAGGCACCGTTTGTGGCGGTGGTCGTTACGATGGTCTTGTAGAGCAATTAGGTGGTAAACCAACACCAGCAGTTGGCTTTGCAATGGGCCTAGAGCGTCTTGTTCTGATGCTAGAAACATTAGAGCTAACAGATGTTCGTCGCAGTGTGGATGTTTACGTAGTAACAGCAGGCGAAGGCACCATGATGGCAGGAATGAAGCTAGCAGAGCAGCTTCGTGAGTCTATCCCTGGCGTTCGTGTGATGAATCACTTCGGTGGCGGTAACTTCAAGAAACAGTTTAAACGCGCAGACAAAGTTGGTGCTGTTGTAGCATTAGTTCTGGGTGAAAACGAAGTTGCGGATAATACCGTAGTACTGAAAGATTTGGCCGGTGGTGAGCAAGAGACTTACAACCAAGCAGAAGTTGCAGAAAAGATCGCAGCACTGATTTAAGTCTTTTAGTAATCTAACAAAATTACATCCTAGTTCGTAAGCTAAGGCTCCCAAATGTGGAGCCTTTAAACGAAATAGGAACAATGGCAGCTAAGCTGCCATTTACATGTTTTAAGAGGACAGGAAGTGGAACTTTACGATACTGAAGAACAACAAGTTGAAGCCATTAAAGACTGGTGGAAGGAAAACGGCAAAGCCGTCATCATCGGTGCGGTTGTTGGCTTAGGTGGTCTATTTGGCTGGCGTTACTACCAGGATTCTGTGATTCAGGCGAGTGAAGCAGCTTCTCAAAGCTACACGACAGCAATGAATGCTTTGCAAGATAAAGGTACTGATGCTCAAGCTGACGTGAAAGCTTTCATTGAGTCAAATGAAGTAAAAGAATATTCAGTATTGGCTGCGCTACAACTTGCTAAAGCACAAGTTGAAGCTCAAGATCTTTCTGCTGCATTAGAGCAATTGAAGTGGGCGCAAAGCAACACTCAAGATGCTGCGCTGTTACCATTGATTAGTTACCGTATTGCGCGCATTGAAACGGAAATGGGTAACTTTGACGCTGCAACGGCAGAGCTAAGTAACGTCACTGATGCAGCATGGACAGGTCGTATTGCTGAACTTCGTGGCGATATTGCGATTCGCCAAGGTGACAAAGATGCCGCATACGCTGCGTATACTGAAGCTCAGCAAGCGGCAGACGCAAGCCCGACACTACAAATGAAATTGGACGATCTGGCGAAATAAGGACCGCATTGGATGAAAAGAGTCTTTAACAAAGCCTTGTTAGGGGCGTTAACAATGGGAATTCTTGCCGGTTGTGCTGGTGAGAAAGATACTATTGTAATGGCGCCACTACCTCAGGTAGACAGTGAGTTTACAACCAGTAGTGAGTGGAGCACATCGGTTGGCGATGGTGTTGGTCATTACTTTTCAAAGCTATCCCCTGTATTTGCGAATGATACATTGTTCGTGGCAAGTCGCGATGGCTTAGTAAAAGCGCTGGATCCTGAAAACGGTAAACAACGTTGGCAAACGGACCTAGAAGAAGATGTCATTGCTCGTCTCTCTGGTGGTATCACTGCAGCATACGGAAACCTTTACATTGGCTCTGAGAATGGTGAAGTCATCTCTCTTGACCAAGAAACAGGTGAGATTATTTGGCGTGTAAAAGTTGGTGGTGAGGTACTGGCGAAGCCAGTTGCAGATTCAGGCCTTATTATCATCAATACTAGCCGAGGCATGTTGATTGCACTTAATGAGAGTACAGGTGAGCAACGCTGGGCATTGAGTACAGAAGTGCCGAACCTAACTTTACGTGGTGACAGCACTCCGACTGCAATTGGCGGCGGTGTATTTTGGGGAACGGCAAATGGCCGACTCGCAGCTGCTATCGTTGAGCGTGGTCAGCTGATTTGGCAACAGCCTGTTGGTACGCCAAAAGGCGCGACAGAAATTGATCGTTTGGTTGACGTTGATTCATCGCCAATTGTGCTAGGTGGTACTCTTTTCACCATTGGATACAATGGTCAACTTATCGCCATTGATTTGCGTTCAGCGAACCCGATTTGGAAGCGTAATTACTCATCTGCAACAGACATTTCTACAGATGGTAGCCGCATCTTTGTGATAACGGAAAAAGATCATGTTGTTGCCGTTGATTCACGAAGTGGGACTGAGTTGTGGGAAAACAGCTTGCTTGAGCACCGACAACTTACAGCGCCAGTTATTGTCGGCAATTATCTCGTTGTCGGTGACACGCTTGGTTACCTTCACTGGATGGATCGTTCAACGGGCGAATTTGTTGCGCAGCAGTTTATCGATGATAGCGGCTTGGCCGTTGGCCCGACGTTATTGTCGGATGGTTATGTGATTACAACTCGCAACGGCGATGTAAAGAAACTAACCATTAACGAATAATATCGTGATATAATTCACATTCGGCTCCTGGCTGGTGACAGCTAGGAGCCGTTTTGTTGTTTGAATTTATTAACCCTGACGTGGTTATAGGTAAAAAGCTGGTTTGATTTGGCATCGAGCAAGTCGTTACCTATAACTACAGAAGAAAGATTATTGTAGAGGTTGTTATGGTACCTGTTGTAGCTCTAGTAGGGCGTCCGAACGTAGGTAAATCTACACTATTTAACCGATTGACTCGCACTCGTGACGCGTTGGTTGCGGACTTTCCAGGCCTAACGCGAGACCGTAAGTATGGCCAGGCGAGACTTGGTGAAGAGCACGAATTCATTGTGATTGATACCGGCGGTATTGATGGCACAGAAGAAGGCGTGGAAACAAAGATGGCAGAACAGTCATTAGCCGCGATTGATGAGGCTGATGTTGTATTGTTCCTTGTTGACGGTCGTGCTGGTCTGACTCCTTCAGATGCAGCAATTGCTGCGCATCTGCGTAAAATTGAAAAGCCAGCGATGCTGGTGGTAAACAAAATAGATGGTATTGATGCCGATGCGGCGTGTGCTGATTTTTGGCAGCTCGGCGTGGATGATATGTATCAGATTGCGGCCGCTCATGGCCGTGGTGTGACCGCTTTGCTTGAGCGAGCTTTATCTCCATTCTTTGATGATCTACTAACAAGTGAATCTGAAGACGGTGAGATTGAAGACCTGACTGGATTCGAAGACGAAGAGCCTCTTGTTGAAGATTACACTGAAGAAGACGCAGAAGCTGAATTCAAGCGCCTTCAAGAGCAGCCGATTAAGTTGGCGATCATCGGTCGTCCTAACGTAGGTAAATCGACACTGACTAACCGTATTCTAGGTGAAGAACGTGTAGTTGTATACGATATGCCTGGTACAACGCGTGATTCTATCTACATCCCGATGGAGCGTGATGGACGCGAATACGTACTAATTGATACCGCAGGTGTTCGTCGTCGTGGTCGTATCAATGAAACGGTTGAAAAGTTCTCTGTTGTTAAGACGCTGAAAGCGGTAGAAGATGCAAACGTCGTTCTACTGGTGATTGATGCACGTGAAAATATTTCAGACCAAGACCTAAGCTTGCTTGGTTTTGCACTGAATGCTGGCCGCTCAATTGTCATCGCCGTTAACAAGTGGGATGGTCTAGACAGTGACGTGAAAGAAAGCGTGAAGAAAGAACTGGACCGCCGTCTAGGATTCGTCGACTTCGCGCGTATCCACTTTATCTCTGCGCTGCACGGTACTGGCGTTGGTCACTTGTTTGAATCTATCCAAGAAGCATATAACTCGGCGACAACGCGTGTGGGTACGTCAGTACTGACGCGTATCATGAAGATGGCAGTGGATGATCACCAGCCGCCAATGGTTCGTGGTCGTCGTATCAAACTCAAATACGCACACGCAGGTGGTTACAACCCACCGATCGTTGTTATCCACGGTAACATGGTTCGTGAATTGCCAGATTCGTATAAACGTTATCTGATGAACTACTTCCGTAAGTCTCTGGAAATTATGGGAACACCGATTCGCATTAACTTCCACAACAGTGATAACCCATACGAGAATCGTACGAATAAGCTTACGC
>NZ_WXWT01000072.1:6936-8991 GCF_009904725.1 Vibrio sp. V43_P6S15P86 | reverse complement strand
CTTTTATCCAAGTTAAACTCGTTGAGCTCGACGCTCAAACTATCGAAATGCACACCAATGTAAACGCGGCTTTCTGAATAAGATCTTTTTATTAAATTCTGGTTTTACGTCTAATTAAATTAAATTAAGGGTTTTTATTCTGCCTTAAATTGGAATGCAGAATATGTAACTTATGCTTTCGGTGTGTGGTTATATAAATATTCTTTTAAGGGGTGATCGCTGATCAAGGAGTAAATATCAGACGATCAGTATAAGATCCTATGTATCAAGTATGGTTAGCGCCTCGTGAAACTTGTTGGGGCGGTGATGAAGATCAACATACTTGTTCGTTATTTTGAGTAGCATGCGTTACTCGAAATTGCTTAGTTTAGAGAGAGGAACGGGATATGCAGCAGAACATTTGCCCGACTTGCAATGTCGAACTGGAATGGACAGGACAATACCATTGTGCACAGTGTGAATCGGATTTTAAAAAAGTAGGTTTTTGCCCTGATTGTGAGGCGGAGCTGGAGAAGCTGCAAGCATGCGGTGCTGCGAGCTACTTTTGTAATGTGTGTAATGAACTCAAATCAAAATCACGTGTCCGATTTGAGTTCCAGAAAATCAGTTAACCAGAGTTTGTATTCAGTTAACGGTAGAACGAACGTCGCCTTCGGCTAATCGAGTAATCAATACATCTCCCGACTTAACATCTGAAGATTGCGTAATTACTTTACCTTGCTCAGTTTGAGTTATTGAGTAACCTCGTTTCAATGTCGCTAGTGGGCTGACGGTGTCTAACTTCTCTGCAGCAATCGCGAGTTGATGGCGCATAGTCAGTAATTTGCGATCCATTGCATCCATCAGCTTTTGCTCAACACGTTCTAGCTTCGACTTCTGCTCGGCAAGGCGTGTTACAGGAGAATTTAATTGCAGCCGATAATGTTGACGCTCGATTCGCTGTTGGCGCAAGGCAATAAAACGACTCATCGCTCGCTGTAAGCGCATGTCCAAATCATCTAACTGTTGAGTCTGGCGCTGCAAGCGATAGCTTGGGTGCTGTCTCTCTAGACGGTGCATTAATTGCGCAGATTGCTGCTTTTGCTGTGCTAGGTAGTAACGCATTGCGCTCGCTAACTTATGCTGGCGGGTAACTAAAGCTTGATCTTTGTGGCTGTTATCACGACTTACTAGCTCAGCGGCCGCTGATGGAGTAGGTGCGCGTACGTCGGCGACAAAATCTGCTATTGTCACGTCGACTTCATGTCCAACGGCGCTAATAATAGGAATTTGGCTTGCTGCAATCGTGCGAGCTAATATCTCGTTGTTAAAGCACCATAAGTCTTCTAATGAACCACCACCTCGGCCCACAATTAGCACATCACATTCATCACGGCTGTTAGCGCGACCAATGGCTTGTGCGATTTGAATGGCTGCATCTTCACCTTGTACCACTGTCGGATAAATCACAACGGGTAGGGAAGGATCACGACGTTTCAATACGTCTAAGATATCGTAAAGCGCGGCACCAGTTTTCGATGTGATGACGCCAACACGTTTTGGGTGTTCAGGCAAAGGTTGCTTATTGGTTTGAGCGAACAACCCTTCTGCGGCAAGCTTCATTTTCAGCTCTTCAAACTCTTGCTGAAGACGGCCGTCACCTTCCGGTTGCATGCTTTCGATGATCAATTGGTAGTCACCGCGAGGCTCATAAAGAGAAAGACGAGCTTTTACTAGGACTTGATTACCGTTAGCGGGCTTGAAAGTAACGCGGCGATTGTTACCACGAAACATGGCACATTTAACTTGAGCGCGAGAGTCTTTAAGAGTGAGGTACCAGTGACCAGAGACTGGAGCTGAAAAGTTGGATATCTCTCCGACGAGCCAAACGATCCCCATTTCGTTTTCAAGGAGTAAACGAACTTCTGCGTTGAGACGAGAAACAGTAAAGATGTTTTGATTGGTCTTGGAGAGCACAGCTAATCTCTTAGACGTGAGTATGGAAATTAGCGGCAATATAATACATAGCAAGGGGGTAATTGCAAGAAAAAAATTAAAAAATTTGTGGTCAAGCGA
>NZ_WXWT01000072.1:0-6925 GCF_009904725.1 Vibrio sp. V43_P6S15P86 | reverse complement strand
TATAATCCCTCCGCAATATCTAATCCAAATGTAGCTTGTTGCTAACACAGGTTACCCTCATTATGCGAAACGATGAGATTGGATTGTTCTTTTTACTCCTCTAATTGTGAGATATTGCAAATGCTAAGAATTGCCAAAGAAGCGCTGACATTCGATGACGTACTACTTGTGCCAGCACACTCCACCGTTCTCCCAAACACAGCTGATCTTCGCACTCAGCTAACTAAGAACATCACCCTAAACATCCCAATGATTTCAGCGTCTATGGACACTGTTACTGAAGCTCGTCTAGCGATCGCGCTAGCGCAAGAGGGTGGCATTGGCTTTATCCACAAGAACATGTCTATTGAGCAGCAGGCAGCCGAAGTTCGTAAAGTTAAGAAGTTCGAAGCTGGTATGGTGACTGACGCGGTTACAGTAAACCCTGACGCGACCATCGCTGATGTTGTTGCACTCACTGAAAAGCATGGTTTTGCAGGTTTCCCTGTTGTCACTGAGAGCAATGAGCTTGTTGGTATTATCACTGGTCGTGACGTTCGTTTTGTGACGGACCTTTCTAAGAAAGTATCTTCAGTAATGACGCCAAAGGAGAAGTTGGCAGCAGTTAAAGAAGGTGCAACACGAGAAGAAGTGCAAGAGAAAATGCACGAAGCTCGCGTAGAGAAAGTATTGGTTGTGAATGATGAGTTCCAACTAACCGGTATGATTACTGCGAAAGACTTCCACAAAGCAGAACGTAAACCAAACGCATGTAAAGATGAGCGTGGTCGCCTACGTGTTGGCGCAGCAGTTGGTGCTGGTGCTGGTAACGAAGAGCGAGTTGCTGCACTAGTTGAAGCTGGCGTTGACGTTCTACTTATCGACTCTTCACACGGTCATTCTGAAGGTGTTCTAAGCCGCATTCGTGAAACACGTGCAGCTTACCCAGATCTAGACATCATCGGTGGTAACGTAGCAACAGGTGCTGGTGCTAAAGCACTAATCGAAGCTGGCGTAAGCGCAGTGAAAGTTGGTATCGGCCCTGGTTCTATCTGTACAACTCGTATTGTAACGGGTGTGGGGGTTCCACAAATCACTGCAATCGCAGATGCGGCAGAAGTGGCTAATGATTATGGTATTCCAGTTATCGCTGACGGTGGTATCCGTTTCTCTGGTGATATCTGTAAAGCAATCGTAGCGGGCGCATCATGTGTGATGGTTGGTTCTATGTTTGCAGGTACTGAAGAAGCGCCGGGTGAAGTGATTCTATACAACGGCCGTTCTTACAAGTCTTACCGTGGCATGGGTTCTCTTGGTGCAATGTCTCAAGGTTCTTCTGACCGTTACTTCCAGTCTGACAACGCAGCGGACAAGCTAGTACCAGAAGGTATCGAAGGTCGTATCGCATACAAAGGCCGTCTAAAAGAGATCGTACACCAACAAATGGGTGGTCTACGTTCAAGCATGGGTCTAACTGGTTCTGCAACTATCGAAGATATGCGTACGAAAGCTGAATTTGTACGTATCTCTGGTGCAGGTATGCAAGAGTCTCATGTACACGATGTTCAAATTACTAAGGAAGCGCCGAACTACCGTCTAGGGAACTAATTACCTAACGAAAACGTTTGCTTTTTCCTTGAAGCATTAAGAAGAGGCGAGTACACTCGCCTCGGTTTTAATCACTTAGCCTTAAAAAGACTGCTCAAAATGACTAAAAATATCCATGACCAACGTATTCTGATCTTGGACTTCGGTTCTCAGTACACTCAATTAGTAGCACGCCGCGTACGTGAAATCGGCGTTTACTGTGAACTATGGAGCTGGGATGTAGAAGAAGCGGATATTCGCGAATTCAACCCAGATGGCATTATCCTATCTGGCGGTCCAGAAAGCGTAACGGAAGAGAACTCTCCACGCGCGCCTCAATATGTGTTTGATTCTGGTGTTCCTGTACTTGGCGTATGTTACGGCATGCAAACTATGGCGGAACAACTAGGTGGCAAAGTAGCAGGCTCTAACGAACGTGAGTTTGGCTACGCTCAGGTTAAAGTTTCTGGTGAATGTGCCTTATTTAAAGATCTTGAAGCAACTCAAGACGTTTGGATGAGCCACGGCGACAAAGTAGTAGAGATCCCAGCCGATTTCGTAAAAGTTGGTGAGACAGACACTTGTCCTTACGCTGCGATGGCGAACGAAGAGAAGAAATACTACGGCGTTCAGTTCCACCCAGAAGTGACACACACAAAAGGTGGCCTACAAATGCTTGAGAACTTTGTTCTTGGCGTATGTGGCTGTGAGCGTCTATGGACATCGGAATCTATCATCGAAGACGCGGTTGCTCGCATTAAAGAGCAAGTGGGTGACGACGAAGTTATCCTAGGCTTATCTGGTGGTGTGGATTCATCTGTTGTTGCGATGCTAGTGCACCGCGCAATTGGCGACAAGCTAACGTGTGTATTTGTCGATAACGGTCTACTTCGTTTAAACGAAGGCCAACAAGTGATGGATATGTTTGGCGATAAGTTCGGCCTAAACATTATTAAAGTTGATGCAGAAGATCGTTTCCTTGAAGCTCTGAAAGGCAAGTCTGACCCAGAAGAGAAGCGTAAGACTATCGGTCACGTATTCGTAGATGTATTCGATGAAGAGTCTAAGAAGCTGAAAAACGCGAAATGGCTAGCTCAAGGTACGATTTACCCTGATGTAATCGAGTCTGCGGCATCTAAGACTGGTAAAGCGCACGTAATCAAATCGCACCACAACGTGGGCGGTCTACCAGATGAAATGGAAATGGGTCTTGTTGAGCCACTACGTGAGCTGTTCAAAGATGAAGTACGTAAGATTGGTCTAGAGCTAGGCCTGCCTTATAACATGCTTTACCGCCACCCATTCCCAGGTCCTGGTCTAGGTGTTCGTGTTCTTGGTGAAATCAAGAAAGAATACTGTGACTTGCTACGTCGTGCTGATGCTATCTTCATTGAAGAGCTTCACGCTGCAGACCTATATGACAAAGTATCTCAAGCGTTCACGGTATTCCTACCAGTTCGCTCTGTAGGTGTAATGGGTGATGGCCGTAAATACGACTGGGTTGTATCACTGCGTGCAGTAGAAACCATCGACTTTATGACGGCACACTGGGCGCATCTACCATACGACTTCCTAGGTAAGGTATCTAACCGTATTATCAACGAAGTTGATGGCATTTCTCGTGTTGTTTACGACATTTCTGGTAAGCCACCAGCGACAATCGAGTGGGAATAATTTTCCTCTAGACTGTTGAGTTTATAAGAACCAGCCTTCGGGCTGGTTTTTTTGTACTTCAAGTTTGTGAAGAGGTGGTTCAACTTTTTTGTGAGAGATATATACATGCGGTTAAATTAAATATATATTCATTTTGATTGTTTGATTATCATAAATGGTATTGCTATGGAACAGGCTGACGTTACCTCTCTCATTCCCATCCTTATTACTCTCTTTCTCGCGCTGACTACACGAAATGTCGTCGTTGGTTTATTCGCCGGTGTGGTGAGTGGTGTCGCTATGCTTGAAGGGACATTTGTCGAAAAAGGGCCACTAGACTCGTTTAGTGCATTGATGAAAAGCTATCTACTGCCGCAATTAACTGACAGCTACAATGCGGGCGTTATTTTGCTCTTGGTCTTTATTGGTGGCTTTGTTGCCTTGATGGAGAAATCTGGCGGTGGTGTGGCGTTTGCTAAAAAGGTCACTCAATGGGTGGAGAGTAAGTGCCAAGCTCAACTGTCCGCATGGTTCGGTGGTGTGGTTATTTTCTTCTCAGACCTTGGTACACCACTGATTGTTGGCCCTGTTTTTCGCCCTTTATTTGATAAGTTAAAAGTATCACGCCAAAAATTAGCTTTTATTATCGATTCGACTTCCTCTCCGGTCGCAATCTTGATTCCTTTTATCGGATGGGGTGTTTACATCATGGGGTTGATTCAAAAAGAGTTTACTGCCTTGAATGTCAGTATGAGTGATTGGGATGCTTTCATTGGTGCGATCCCGTATCAGTTTTACGCCTTTCTTGCGATCGCGATTGTGCCGATTGTCTCTTTCTTCAAATTAGACTTCGGACCGATGGCGAAGGCTGAACAACTAGCAGAACAGGGCTCCGACTTTGGGAAAGTGCAGGAGTCCATGAATGTGTTTACGCATAAAAATGCAAAATCTAGTTTTGTATGGGCGCCTTTGCTCGTTATGCTGGTGGTCCTATGTACCATCCTCGTACCACACGGTTTTCCTTTTCAAAAAGTGGCGGGCTCAACGTTTAGGGCTGCGCTGTCTTCTGCATACTTCTTCGCCGCCTTCACTTTAATTGCGCTGATGGCGTTTTATGGCGTCAGAAAGCTTTCCGATGGTATCCAAGCCTACCTGAAAGGCATGTCAAACATGATGTCGGTTGCGGTTATCTTGGTATTGGCTTGGGCGCTTAGCTCTGTTGGGAAAGAGCTGGGCGCGGCAGCATACATTGCTGAACAAGCTCAAGCGGGTTTCCCTTATTGGCTATTGCCAGCGGTTGCCTTTTTGCTTGCTGGTATTATCTCGTTCGCGACGGGATCGTCGTGGGGAACGTTCGCCATCATGATGCCATTAGTGATCCCAACCGCTGTTGCGATTGACGCTCCTTTGTTGGTTTGTATTGGTGCGGTGTTATCTGGTGGTCTGTTTGGCGACCACTGTTCTCCAATCTCTGAAACGACGATTTTGTCGTCGACAGGGGCGGGGTGTGAGCAGTATGAGCACTTCCGTACACAGTTGCCTTACGCATTACTCAATGGAATGATTGCATTAGGGTGTTTCCTTTTAGCTGGAATCAACGCCTCGCCAGTGATTGTGCTTGCCGCTATTGTTGCTCAGTGTGTGGTTTATTTTGTGTTGTCTAAACAAAAATCAACCGCGAAGCTAGACGTGGTTTCGGCAGAACAATAAAGATAGAAATATCATAAAGCGGAGGCTCATTGGGTCTCCGCTTTTCTTTTGAGTCAAGGTAACATTTTTCTTGTGACAAAATGTGTGCGAGGACTTATTTATTCATTTTGTCTCGCAGAATCAACGCACTTAGCTCGGCGTTTTGTATATATGATCCACTATATGTCTAGTTATTCCTTGTATATTGTATTGTTAAAATCCGGAGACTAGACATGTTTGCACTCAAACATCTTCCTCTTGCATTGAGTTGTGTCCTAGCTGCACAAGCGAATGCGAGTATGAATATCCAGCCCGATCCGCAGAATCCAAACGGTTATGTCATTGCTCGTGGTGACGTTCAAGCCGTAGAGCAAAGCAAAACCTCTGACCCTATGTATGCCATTTGGTCACAAGCATTAGAGACGCGCCCGAACTCAGTGGTGGAGGCGATTGTTCCAGGAGCGGCAACCAATCCAGAAAACGTGAAGCGTGTAGAGCGTGTGTTCCCTGAAAGTGAGTGGGACTTCCTGACTCAAATGGCGGCACCTGAATACACTTACACGCGTTTCCTACGTGCAATTGGTAAGTTCCCTGCATTCTGTGGTGAGTATACGGATGGTCGAGATTCGGATGCGATTTGTAAAAAATCGATCGTGACAGCCTTTTCTCACTTTGCGCAGGAAACTGGTGGTCATATTTCGATTGATAACGTATCGGATAACCCTCTTGGATTGGAAGAGTGGCAGCAAGCTTTGGTTCATGTGCGTGAAATGGGCTGGTCAGAAGGTCAAGAAGGTTACACGACAGGTTGTGGTCAGAATGACTGGCAAAACAAGCGTTGGCCATGTGAACCAGGACAAGGTTACTTTGGACGTGGTGCTAAACAGCTTTCTTACCATTTTAACTATGGCGCGTTCTCTGAAGTGATGTTTGATGGTGATGCATCTGTATTGCTAAAAAATCCAGGCTTGGTTGCGGATTCATGGTTGAACTTAGCATCGGCTATCTGGTTCTTCCTAACTCCACAAGCACCGAAACCTGCAATGCTGCATGTGATTGACCGTACTTGGGTGCCTTCACAGCGTGAGCTTGATGCTGGCATTGGTTACGGCTTTGGTACCACCATCAACGTGATCAATGGTGGTATTGAGTGTGGTGAGCAAAACAAGGCTAAAGGTCAACCTGTTAACCGTATTCGTTATTGGGAAGGTCTTGCCGCCCATTATCAAATTCCAATTGAAGCTGATGAAACAAATACTTGTTGGCAGCAGACGCCTTACGGCAGTCTGAACCTAAATGGTGCGACAGACGTGCTTTACACCAACTGGGATGGTAACTGGAAATACTACTCAGATCGCCCTGGAGGCCATTCGTTTGAATGTGAGTTGGTTGGTTTCCAAACGGCTTACTCTGCGCTAGTTGCGGGTGATTACGAGAAGTGCGTAACTAACTTCTACCAATCTCATGCGGGTTGGCCTGAAGTTCGTGTGGTTGACAAGTTAGATCCTGTAGATCCGATCGATCCGCCTGTAGGTGGCGTGGCAGCTTGGGATGCAAGCAAAGTGTACAACACTGGTGATCAAGTCTCTTACCAAGGTGCTGTTTACGAAGCGAAATGGTGGTCACAAGGTAATGAGCCAACGAAAGGCGACCCGTGGAAGCTGGTCTCAGGCACTCCGACAGAGCCGCCTACAACGGAACCTGAACCACCAGTGACTGAGCCAGAGCCGCCCGTCACAGAACCGGAGCCACCAGTAACCGAGCCAGAACCACCAGTGACAGGTAATTTTATTCAGTGGGAGCCGGGCGTAACGCAAGTCGCTAACGGCGATAAAGTGACGTACCAAAACAAATGCTTTGTCGCAAAAAACGGCCCTGGAGTGTGGGAAAGCCCAACGCAAAGTAACTGGTTCTGGGACGAGATCTCTTGCCTGTAGTTGATTGAAAAGTAGTCTAACCATCTATAAAGACTCTGCTTTTTAGCGGGGTCTTTTTTTATTTGAGCGGTTGCTTATTT
>NZ_WXWT01000133.1:0-6950 GCF_009904725.1 Vibrio sp. V43_P6S15P86 | reverse complement strand
CTGTAGCCATTGCCAGTGCCAAGGTTGTAGACATGAAGCCCAGCTTTGTTACCTACTTTTTCCAAAGCAGCGACGTGACCATCGGATAAGTCCATCACATGAATGTAGTCACGCACGCCGGTGCCATCTTTCGTTGGGTAGTCGCTACCGAATACAGAGAGGAACTCTCGGCGGCCCACCGCAACTTGAGAAACAAACGGCATTAGGTTATTTGGAATACCTTGAGGATCTTCACCTAACTCACCTGTTGGATGTGAACCTACAGGGTTAAAGTAACGAAGAAGTGTGATGCTCCAATCTGGATTCGCCTTTTGGAAGTCTGTTAAACACTCTTCCACCATTAATTTACTGCGTCCATAAGGGTTAGTTGCGCTAGTAGGAAAGTCTTCTGTGATTGGAACAGATGCAGGATCGCCATAGACAGTTGCTGAGGAGCTAAATACCAACGATTTAACCCCAGCTTCGCGCATAGCATCAACCAATACCAAAGTGCCATTCACATTGTTGTCATAATACTCTAGGGGTTTTGCTACGGACTCACCGACGGCCTTTAAACCTGCAAAATGGATAACCGCTTCGATATCGTGCGATTTTAGAACCTCTACCATTGTCGATTTATCTCTGATATCGGCTTGAATGAAGGTTGGCTTTACGCCACATACCTTTTCTATGCGATCTAAGACCGTAGACTTACTATTGTACAGGTTATCTAGAATCACTGGCGTCATACCAGCTTCGATCATTTGAATACATGTATGGCTACCAATATAGCCCATACCACCCGTAACAAGTACTTTCATTTTATCATTCCTTCTGACGCGAATGGGTTTAGTTTAAAGCTTTGACGTTACGATTTAAACTGTCTCCTGCAATTCGCATCCCATTAATATTGCTTGGCCTTTTCCGGCTTTTTTAGCTTGATACATTGCAGTATCTGCACTTTTTAACACTCGAGTGGCATCTCGCTCATTAACACCGACCAATTTTACGCCGATGCTAACGCCAACCTTGAGCGAGCTACCTTTGTACTCGATTGGTGTGCATACGCTTTCGAGCAGTTGTTCTGCAATTCGGGTGACGACTTTTTGGTTGGCAGGATTAACCAACATGACAAATTCATCACCCGAAAGTCTTGCGATTAAATCACTATGTCGAGTCGCAGATGTTAGACGCTCGGCTACTTTTTTCAGAACTTCATCACCTGCGTCATGGCCATAGGTATCATTAACCTCTTTAAAACCATCGAGATCGAGGTAAAGCACCGCAAATTCGTCACGTAAGTATCCCGACCGTTGTACTAATTCTTCCAACTCTAAATGGAACTTGGAGCGATTCGCTAACCCCGTTAGTGCATCGTGATGAGCTAAGTACTCAAGTCGTTCCATCTCTTTTGCACCAGAAAGATCGGTAAGAACAATGACTAGGTCGTAGAACCCATTGTCTTCACACTTAACGATACGATTAACCCTTGCAAACATCGGCACAAACTGGCCAAGATGGTTCTGTTCAATAACTTCCCCTTGCCATACCCCGTAGTTTTCTATCGATTCAATGATGCTAGGCATCATTTCCTGCAACTTGCGCCACTTAAGTGTTTGGATAAATGACTTCCCAATAAGCTGATCCATCTCTAGTCCAACTAACTTAGTGACTGCAGGGTTAGCCATTGTGATAACACCTCGATGATTAAGAACGATGAGGCCATCTTGGCTGCTCTCAAAAACACGCCCCGCAACACGCTGCCTGCTCATGGCCTCTTCAATTTCGGTGATATCTTGAATCGAAAACAATAAGTGTCCATGTGTGGACAAACGACGACTGGTTAAACTCAACTGCTGTTCGTTGTCTGCATTTTTGAGGTGAATGTCATCGCATTCTAACCCCCTACTTAGGATTTGGCTCAGCTCATTCGGTGTTTTCGTTTTAATTAGATCACGGATATTGGCATGCTCAAGTTCCTCTGACTTTTTTTGAAATATCTGCCGAGTCGCAGTATTACAGTAAATAACACGCCCGAAGTTGTCGGTAATAACTAATGCATGTTGAATAGATTCAATGACTTCTTCTGAAAACGCCCGCTTTTGTTCTAACATTTCTAATGAATGTTGCCGCTGTTTCTCGCGTGTTGTTAACTTGTTCATCATTTGATTGAAGGAATGTGCGAGTTCTCCAATTTCATCCTTGGAGTAATAGCGAACTTGAGTATCCGTATTTTGTCCGTGTGTCACACTCTCTATCGTATGACTCAGTTCTATAACAGGTTTGAGAACAAGCCTATCGATACTTATGTAAAAGATAGTGCCACCAGCGAACAGCAACAGAATAAGTACAGCACCATCTCGAAGTAAAGATTGTTGGGCTTCTATGATTGGACGATGGGAAAGCGTAACCCTCATACTGCCAATGACACGACCATCGTGAATAATTGGCTCTAGAACATAAAGAAATTTGGCTGATAAGGCATAACCTAGCGCGTGTAACTTGCTTCTTTCAGTTTGATTAGGTACGGGAGCTGATACCCCACTTCCTTCAAGAACAACGAAAGGCTGATCATCTTGGTCGTAAAGTTTAACCCGCGTAACATTCGGCTGGTTTAAAAAGTTGATGAGAGTAGTTTGAGCTTTTTGCTTGTTCTTTGTCGTTAGCGCATCTTTAATTGAGAAAGAAACATTGTTAATCAACTTTCTCGTTTGTTCGACCAACTCATGCTTAGACGATTGGTATGCAGTATACGAGGTATAACCTTTTGAGATAACAAAGATAGCCGTTATAAAGACCAAAATTGGCCAAATAAGCTTTGCTCGTAATGACATATGTATTCCTGTCGCAGACAACCACTAAAAATGACAGAAGCGTTGTTATGCAATCTATTACCCATTAAGGGCGACAAGATTAACACGATGCCAATGCAAAATAACCTTAAATTCTCAAAAATTGGATGGAAAAGGAACGAAATACCTTAAAATTCGGATCAACTCAAATAACGGCAACATCTTTATGGACTAAAGTGATCTTTTTCGTCAGCCATCAGATCATAAACCTCGCTTTCATGATAGAAGAATGAAGTGAGTCACTGAACCTAGATGCATTTTCCTGCATCGTGAACCCATTGCTTGTGTAGAAATAAAACGTATGACATTGAATAAGCAGCAACTTACATTGAACTGTGACATGGGTGAGAGCTTTGGCTCTTGGATTATGGGGGCAGACGAAGATGTTATGCCTCATGTTGATATGGCAAACATCGCGTGTGGTTTTCATGCTTCCGATCCTAATGTCATGCATGACACTATCACTCTCGCCAACGACAACGATGTTGATATTGGAGCACACCCGGGCTACGCCGACCTCCAAGGCTTCGGCAGGCGCAGTATAAACATGACGGGTGATGAGATTACTAACATGGTTATATACCAAGTAGGCGCTTTACAGGCACTTTGTCGGGCTCAATACACAGATATCAGCTATATAAAGCCTCATGGCGCGTTGTACAACGACATGATGAAAAGTGATTCGATATTTAGATCAGTCGTAAAGGCGGCAGCTTTGTTCAAAGTGCCGTTAATGATTCTAGCGTCACAGGAAAACGAAAAATACTTAGAAATCGCAGATGATTACGACGTTCCCTTGCTGTTTGAAGCATTTGCAGACCGCTTGTATCAAGATGACGGATTACTTACACCTAGGACACAGCCTGATGCCGTGTTAAAGAATGAGCATGCGATACTTGAGCAAGTCCGTACGTTAGCAGATTCTGGGCGTGTCAAAACCGCTTCTGGCGGCTACATTTTACTGGAAGCCGATACGATTTGTGTTCATGGTGACAATGAAGAGTCGATCGCTCTGATCCAAAAGATCCGTCAAAGCCTATACGCGGGAGGAAATTAATGCATAAAGAGAAATTTAGTATCTCTTTGATCTCTGAGTGCAGTATTTTCATTAAGTTTGACGAGAATATTTCTGAAAATGCGGTCGGAGAACTTGCTCGAAACATCAAAGACACTCTAGCGTCAATCATTATGAACGTAGTCCCATCCTATCAAACCATCCTCATTGATTACTTGCCTTTTCGAATCAATGAAAAAGATTTAGTGCATAAACTGCATCAAATGATCAGTCAGTTTGATACTCAATCGCTCATCCTTGTTCAACCTAACCACATCACTATTCCCGTATACTACTCCGAAGAAACCGCGCTAGATTTGCCCCGCTTTCAAGATCGTGGACTATCATTAGACGCGCTCATTTCTTTACATACTCAGGCCGAGTATGCGGTTTCAGCGATTGGTTTTTCTCCAGGTTTTGCATTCCTCTCCGATGTCGATACTCAATTACATATGCCAAGGTTAGCGACACCAAGAACGCTAGTACCAGCCGGAAGCGTGGGAATCGCAGACTCTAAAACGGCCGTCTATCCATCAGATAGTCCTGGCGGATGGAACATTATCGGTAGAAGCCCGCTTCCCCTTTTCTCTGATACGCCACCTTTTATACCGTTTGAAGTAGGTGACAAGGTCACGTTTAATGCCATTTCCAAACAAAAGTTTATCGAGTTAGGAGGTGTTCTATGAGTTACGCTGGATTGCTGGTGGAAAAGTCAGGGCCACTTTCTTTGATTCAAGACTTTGGTCGTTTTGGCTTAGCGCATATTGGCGTGACTCAAGGTGGCCCCGTAGATGATTACGCCTACAGTTGGGCAAATCATTTACTTGGTAACGTAGTCAATTGTGCTGCGATTGAAATTACTTTGGGTAACGCTTGCTTTGTCGCACTACATAACTGCCATCTTGCAATATGTGGTGGTGATTTGAATGCAAAAGTAGATGGTGAGCCTATCTCAAATTGGTCTGACTTTACATTGAAGAAGGGGCAGAAGCTGCAGTTCGGAGTCGCAAAAAATGGACTTCGATCCTATCTTGCGGTTAAAGGTGGGTTCGATATTGCTCAGCACTTAGGAAGTGCCTCTACAGTCACGAGAGAATCTCTTGGTGGTTATGACTCAAATGGTGGCGCTTTAAAAGCAGGCGATATTCTTCCCTTTTTTCCTCATAACTTACCGAAGCACAAACCAAGGCTGATGACATTTCGCTTTAAGCCAGATTACAACTTACCTATCAAGCTGAGAGTGATTGAAGGCTATCAAAATGAGGACTTTGATGAAGACGCTCGCCAAGCCTTTTATAGCAATGCATTCACCATATCCCCTGATTCAAATCGTATGGGCTACCGTCTTGAGGGAAACAAAATCAAACCGCCCTACGAAGGCGTACTGTCGGAAGGAATTGCGCTAGGATCGATTCAAGTTCCTAACGATGGTAATCCCATTGTGTTGCTCAACGACCATCAAACCATCGGTGGCTATCCTAAGTTTGGCTGTGTAGCACGTATTGACCTGCCAAGGCTGGCACAGGCGAAACCCGGGCAAAAAGTCAATTTTGTGAAAGGAGATAGACAAGGCTTGCAAGAAGTATGGTGCCAATGGGCTCAGTTTTTTGGATATTAATACAACCTCTGAGCCCATACGTAACGGTCATGCAGGCATCCCATAACGCTCTGCTAATGCTTGCGGATAGTCTCGCTCTTGAGTGAGTTTAATTGCGTACTGCTCAATTTCTTGTTCAGACCAATGCACAGCGACAGGATGTTGGGATTCCACGTTTTGGTTAGGTTCGATATCAAACCAGAACTGAAGCATTTTTTGCGCTGCGAGTAGTGTTGATGACGCTTTTACCACTTCTATTCGTGCGTAATGGTTGTCTTCAAAGGTCACATCGGCTGCCCTGAGTACCGGATCCGTTCCAGGAATTTGCTGGGCACCAAACAGGGCTTTTCCCCCTTTGATAGCAGAGTGATAGTCGGGAATGAACTGCGCCATGTGTTTGATAGCATTATTGGTTCGTTCTTCTAAGACTTCTTCTCTCCAGCCGTTACGGATCTTCGAGAGTAAAGGCATAGGCAGTTCAGGTTGAGCAGATGAGTTCGTGCTCTCCACTAAACCATCTTCAAACAGCGTGATTCCTTTTGTCATACCATGAAGTTGAAAGTAACCATCGCCATAAGGCGTCAATTGAGCCATTCCTTTATCGGTTCCACGCGGGCCATGAAAAATAACTTCTGGCCATTGTTGTTGACAGTCTGCCCACCTCGTAACGTAAGCGGCTTTAAACTCCACCAACCTGTCACGCTTGGCACCAACTGTGTTGTCAATTGAGCCTGTTTCAAAGCCACACGCGTTAACCAAGTAGTCACATGTCATAAGATAATCAATGCCATCTCGTTCGTAACCAAGTTGCCAGTGATTACCCATCCAGTCCGCTTGTTTGAGCGTTGCTTGTGTGCATACTGAGGCGTTTGGCAGAGCGTTCAACGTTAAGTTGGCAATTGCGGCAAGGCGAAAAACACTCCAGCCATATTCCTGAACCGCCACAACTGGGTACTTTAGCGCTTCTAGATCAGCATGTTGAGCAAAAGGAATACACCACTCATCAAAGGTTGCAGGGTGACTTGGTTGAGTGCGTTGTGCTAGTGCTTCTAGATCCTCTTTTGAATACAATTTGTAGTACTCACTTGGCTCACCAAGCACTTTATTGCTTTCATTTTGATCAACGAGCTTTTGATAAGCATTTTTCACCACCTCTAGTCGAGGAATCAGTGCGGATGGATCTCCACCATCAGAATAAGGGACTGCAATGATCGTCGGGCGAATATTCAGTGAAAGCGGATATAGGCGAACGGTATCAATGGATTGTGCTAACAAATCTAAACATTGTTGCTCAGAAATCTCTCGATATAAGTTGCCACCTGCATGTAAATGGCAAATGGGCGGACCATTTACCAGTGATACGCCCTTCTCTATTACGGAAACTTTAAAACCCAGCTCCGCAAAATGAATTGCTGCTGTTGTACCTGCGACACCGCCACCAACAACAGCGATGTGCTTATCTTTGTAA
>NZ_WXWT01000255.1:0-6953 GCF_009904725.1 Vibrio sp. V43_P6S15P86 | reverse complement strand
GCGCATTATAGGGCGTTCATTAAGGAACACAAGTGCATTTTTTAAAAAAACTCACCTTTTTAGTTCATTCGTATAGAAAACAGGCAAAAGGTTCTAAAACATTATAGAAAAGGGGCCAAATGGCCCCTTGAGTGTGATTTTTATCTCATTTCTTATTGTATCTGTGCAATTACTGATGGGCACGAATTTGGTCATTAGTAACGATTAGCTGCACTTTCTTGTCTGGAACAATTTCACCAGAAAGAATCGATTTGGCTAATGGGTTCTCGACATTCTGTTGAATTGCGCGTTTTAAAGGACGCGCACCGTATACAGGGTCGAAACCAACTTGAGCGATCAAATCAAGTGCTTTGTCAGAAACCTCTAGTTGATAGCCTTTTTCTTCTAGTCGTTTCGCCAAACGTTCCAATTGAATAGAAGCGATGGACTTGATGTGTTCTTGACCAAGTGGATGGAACACCACGATTTCGTCAACACGGTTCAAGAACTCAGGACGGAAGTGTTTGCTAACCACATCCATTACCTCACTCTTGATACCTTGATAGTCTAACGTTGCGAAATTCTCTTGGATACGAGATGAACCCAAGTTCGATGTCATGATCACCACCGTATTACGGAAGTCAACAGTACGGCCTTGACCATCCGTTAAACGCCCATCATCGAGAACTTGCAGCAGAATGTTAAATACATCCGGATGCGCTTTCTCTACTTCATCTAACAAAATTACCGAATACGGCTTGCGACGAACCGCTTCCGTTAAGTAACCACCCTCTTCATATCCGACATAGCCTGGAGGCGCACCCACCAATCTGGCCACTGAGTGTTTCTCCATGAACTCAGACATGTCGATACGGACCATCGCATCTTCGCTGTCGAACATAAAGCTCGCAAGTGTCTTACAAAGCTCTGTTTTACCTACACCAGTTGGACCTAAGAATAAGAAGGAGCCAATTGGTCGGTTTGGATCAGAAAGCCCAGCTCGACTACGACGAATGGCATTCGATACAACAGAGACCGCTTCGCTTTGCCCTACCACACGATTATGCAGTACGTCTTCCATACGAAGTAGTTTCTCTTTTTCCGCTTCTAGCATCTTGGATACTGGGATGCCAGTTTGCTTAGAAAGTACTTCTGCAATCTCGTTGTCGGTTACTTTATTACGCAATAGTGTCATTTCCTGCATTTCCGCTTGGGTTGCAAGATCTAACTGCTTCTCAAGTTCAGGAATACGACCATATTGAAGTTCCGACATGCGGTTTAGATCACCAGCTCGGCGAGCAAACTCCATATCCATACGAGCTTGTTCAAGCTCAGACTTAATATGTTGAGTGCCAGAAAGTGCGGCTTTTTCTGTATTCCAAACCTCTTCTAGTTCAGCGTACTCACGTTCTTTTTCATTGAGTTCTTCATTAAGCGCTTTCAAACGCTTTTCACTCGCTTCGTCGTGCTCGTTACTAAGCGCCTGTTGCTCAATCTTAAGTTGGATGATTTTACGTTCAAGCTTATCTAATGACTCTGGCTTAGAGTCAATTTGTAAACGAATACTTGAAGCCGCTTCATCAATTAAGTCGATCGCTTTATCTGGCAGTTGACGGTCAGAAACATAACGATGTGACAAACTCGCCGCTGCAACAATCGCTGGGTCAGTAATTTCAACGTGATGATGAAGCTCATAACGCTCCTTCAAGCCACGTAAAATCGCCACGGTATCCTCAACGGTCGGCTCATCCACCAGCACTTTTTGGAAACGACGTTCTAACGCCGCATCTTTTTCGATGTACTGACGATATTCATCCAGTGTTGTTGCGCCAACACAGTGCAGTTCACCACGGGCTAATGCAGGTTTGAGCATGTTCCCCGCATCCATTGAGCCTTCACCTTTACCCGCACCAACCATAGTGTGGAGCTCGTCGATAAACAGAATGACATTACCTTCTTCTTTTGCGAGTTCATTCAATACCGACTTCAAGCGCTCTTCAAATTCACCACGGTACTTAGCACCAGCAACCAGTGCGCCCATATCTAATGACAGCACGCGGCGACCACGCAAACCTTCTGGCACTTCATTGTTAACTATGCGCTGCGCTAAGCCTTCAACAATTGCGGTCTTACCTACGCCAGGTTCACCGATGATCACAGGGTTGTTTTTAGTACGGCGCTGCAATACTTGGATGGTACGGCGAATTTCATCATCACGGCCAATAACCGGATCCAGTTTGCCCTGTTCTGCTCGCTCGGTCAGGTCAATGGTGAACTTTTCCAATGCTTGGCGAAGCTCTTCTGCATTCGGATCATTAACCTTTTGACCACCTCTGATCTTTTCGATTGCTTGGCTAACTTTTTGCTCTGTTAAACCGATCTCTTTGAGTAATTGCCCCAATGGTCCGCGATCTTCTAAAGCAGCAAGCAGGAAGATTTCAGACGAGATATAGGAGTCTTGACGCTTTTGCGCCACTTTGTCACACAGGTTAAACAACGTGCCCATCGAACTAGAGAGCTGTACATCTCCACCGATGCCACTGACTTTTGGTAATCGATCTAGCATTTCACTCAATTTAGAGCGTAAATGCGTTACGTCCACATCCAGCATAGTAAGCAATGGACGAATTGGACTGCCATTTTGGTCAAGCAAAGCCACCATTAGGTGAACTGGCTCGATATATTGATGATCGCGCCCTAACGCTAGTGATTGAGCATCAGAGATAGCGATTTGAAACTTACTTGTGAATCGATCAAGACGCATATCTACCTTCCTAACCTCAACTAAAGGAAATTCTTTTGACAGTTAGAAAGATGGATACTCAGAGGAGGAATTTCAAGGGAGTGAATGAATAAAGATAGCTTTGCAAAAATAGCACTATGCATCTTGGCACTTTAGTGCTTATAACTAATCTTCAATCCAAATAAAGGTGGCTTGCCGACCAGTTTTACCATCACGGCGATACGAATAAAAAGAGGCTTTATCTTGGTAAGTACAAAGTCCAGAGTCAAACACTTGTGTCACACCAGCTCGATTTAGACGTTGCGTTGCCAGCTTTGACATATCAGCCAACCATTTACCTTTAGCCTCTCGTGGCATAAAAGCTTGATGCGCCTGTGAGTCAAAATCAACAAAAGCTTGCAGAACATCTTCACCCACTTCAAAGGCTTGAGGGCCAATGGCAGGGCCAAGCCACGCTATCACTTCACCTGAAAATAACGCTAATGCATTTTCGACAATACCATTTGCTAAGCCGCGCCAACCTGCATGAACGGCGGCTACCTGAGTGCCTTGTGTATTCGTCAATAATACAGGTAGACAATCGGCGGTCATCGCTGAACAAACAACATGGCTTGAAGAAGTAAATACACCGTCCGCATCAAGCACTTGTGTTGTTGGTTCATTTGCTTGAGCCACAACAGTCGAATGTGTTTGGTTTAACCAGATTGGCGCATTGGGCATGTTCGTCTGCTGCGCCAACCAAGCTCGGTTCTTCTCTACTAAAGACAAATCATCCCCAACGTGAGTACCTAAATTTAGCCCTTGATAAGGGCCTGTCGAAAAACCGCCTATACGTGTTGAGGCAAAAGCTTTGACATTTTTAGGCGCACGCCAATTCGGAATGATTGTCTTCATCTTAGAACTCTTCCGGTAAACCGTGCTCTTCCGTATCTTGGCGAAGCGCTTCAGTCATCGCCACCATGTCATCAGGCACAGGGGCATGGAACTCAAGTACTTCTCCCGTAATTGGATGTTCAAAGCGTAGCATTACGGCGTGCAATGCTTGGCGGTCAAAGCCACGGATCATTGCCGTTAGCTCTTCAGAAGCACCTGTCGGGATGCGAGCACGTCCACCATATGCAATATCACCAAGCAGCGGATGCTGAAGGTAAGACATGTGCACACGGATCTGGTGCGTACGACCCGTTTCAAGACGCAGACGGATACGTGTGTGTTCGCGGAAACGTTCAGCGACACGGTAGTGCGTTACCGCTGGTTTACCCATTGGTGCTACCGCCATAAGCGTGCGCTTAGTAGAGTGACGACCAATAGGTTGGTCCACTTTACCGCCCGCTGTCATACGACCAATAGCGATCGCTTCGTACTCACGAGTAATATTACGTTTTTGCAGTGCGCGAACCAGGCGAGTTTGTGCTGGTACAGTTTTCGCCACCACCATCAGACCCGTTGTGTCTTTATCCAGACGGTGCACAATGCCCGCACGAGGCACTTCTGCGATATCAGGGTAATGATGCAACAACGCATTAAGCACCGTACCATCTGGCGTACCGGCACCTGGGTGAACCACAAAGTCACGAGGCTTATTGATAACGATAATATCGTCATCTTCAAAAACGATATCTAGCGGGATATCTTGCGCTTCCCAGCGTTCTTCATCTTCTAACTCGGCTTGCAATGTAATTTCCTCGCCACCCATTACTTTGGTGCGAGGTTTGGTGACAACTTCACCATTAACTTGAACTTTCCCATCAAGCAGCCACTCTTTCAGGCGCGAGCGAGAGAAGTCCGCGAATAATTCGGCGATAGCTTGGTCTAAACGTTGACCTAACTGGCTATCTTTTACGGTATTTGTTAATACAATCTGCTGAGCCATATCGAACTTTTTTAAAAACTGTGAGACTAATGCTCACGACTGTGAAAAAATAGACTATTACGTCATTGTATCTGTTACTGGAAAGAAAGTAACGGCAGCTTAAGAAATATTTAGATTCAAGGAACAGACTCCTGATATGAAACGTCAGACTTTAACAGGCCTTTTAGCGGTATCCCTTCTGTTTGGATGTGCAAGCAAAGAAGAAATCGTTCCTGATGTGCCGCCTTCGGAACTGTATGCAGACGCACAGATTTCTCTTCAAAGTGGTAATTGGCTTTCTGCAATTGAGAAACTGGAAGCATTAGACTCACGTTACCCATTCGGTGCCTACTCAGAACAGGTGCAGCTTGACCTAATCTATGCGTACTACAAAAACGACGACCTTGCTTTGGGCTTGGCAACCATTTCTCGCTTTATGCGTTTAAACCCAACCCATGAAAAAATGGACTGGGTACTGTACATGCGCGGCCTAAGCCATATGGCGCAAGATCGTAACTTTATGCATGATCTGTTCAGCGTAGATCGAAGCGATCGCGATCCTGAGCCAGTAAAAAAAGCGTTTGATGACTTCAAAAAACTGCTTCAACGCTACCCGAACAGTCCATACGCAGAAGACTCACAAAAACGCATGGTTGCGCTGAAAAATCGCCTAGCGAACTATGATTTAGCGACGGCTGACTTCTACCTCCGCCGTGAAGCCTGGGTAGCTGCAATTAATCGCAGTCAAGAGCTACAAAAAGCATTCCCAGACACCGAAGCGGCACGTAAGTCACTGACTATCCAGCTAGAGGCCTACAAGCAACTCGGTTTGGAAGACGCCGTAGCAAGAACTGAAAAGCTTATCGAGCTCAACCCTGTGAAGTAACTGAGCCGCTTCAAACTAAACCGCCACCGTTTTTACCATGGCGGTTTTTTATTACCCGCAATAGCGTGTTCTGCCCTTGCTTGATGATCTACGGGGCTCTACATATGCTTAAAGTTCCCCTCCCCTTTATAAAAGGATGTGAACGTGACGATACCTAAGCTATGCGCAGTTATGCTGCTCTTATTGTCTGCTTCCGTTTGCGCACTGCAAATATCACCACTCAAGCAACCTCCTTACACTGGGGACCTCGATGTTATTAAAGAGAAGAATGTTTTACGTGTCCTCGTTTCTGCTGATCTAGGCTTCTATTACATTGAGGGCGGTACACCAAAAGGAATAGGTGCTGAGCTCCTGGCGCATTTCGAAAAAGACCTTCGTAAGCTCAAACCGAAACTTAACGTACAAATTATTCCTCTAGCCCGTGACCAACTTCTGCCAGCCTTAGAAAATGGCTCCGGTGATCTAGTCGTCGCCAACCTGACCATTACCAACACACGTAAACAGAAAGTCGATTTTAGTTCACCCATTCTTACTGGTATTGACGAGTGGATAGTCACGAACAAAAGCACACCAGCCATGACTAACATTGAGCAACTGAGCGGCAAAGAGGTTTGGGTACGTGCCAGTTCTAGCTACTTTGAGAGTATTCAAGCACTAAATAAGAAGCTAAATAAAAAAGGCTTGCCACCCGTTGTCGTACATTTTATTGAAGAAACACTGCAAGACTACGAACTGGTTGGGATGCTCAATAACGGCTACGTCAAAGCCATTGTTCTCGATAGCCATAAAGCCAAACTTTGGCTGAAAGTGATGGATGATATTCGAGCTCACCCAGAAATTCCTATTCGTGAAAATGGTAAAATCGCTTGGGCAATGCGGGAAAACAGCCCAAGTTTGAAAGCCGTCGTGAACAAGTTTATTCATAAATCTCGTTCTGGAACACTGCTCGGTAACGTCATTTACGGAAAATACATCGATAACACAGGTTGGCTAAACAAAGCCCTTAACCCCAACAAAATTGCTCAACTAGAAAAGCTTGCTACGTTGTTTTCACGCTATGGCGAGAAGTACGATATCGACTATCTACTGATCGCAGCCGTCGCTTATAAAGAGTCCGGCTTTAATAACGACCTCGTTGGAAGTCGAGGTGCAGTCGGCATAATGCAAGTTCTACCCAGCACGGCTCGAGACCCTAATATCAATATCAAAAACGTTCGGCAGCTAGAAAACAATATTCATGCTGGCGTGAAGTATTTAGCATTTTTGCGTAAGCAGTACTTCAGTGATCCTGCTATTACGGCGGAAAATAAACTCTACTTTACCTTAGCTGCTTACAATGCTGGCCCCGGGAATGTAGAACGAATTCGTAAACGTGCAGCCCAGCAAGGCTACGATCCTAATGTTTGGTTCAATAACGTGGAAGTCGTTATGCGGAAAAGTTTAAGCTCAACGGTTGGATACGTCACAAGCATTAATCGCTATTACGTTATATA
>NZ_WXWT01000332.1:0-26723 GCF_009904725.1 Vibrio sp. V43_P6S15P86 | reverse complement strand
CAACTATTGATAGCGCGATTCCAGTCAGCGTTGTGTAAAAAAGCGCCATATTCACGAACTTCGTCATCACGACCTGGTCCACGTTAGACCCCATGAAATAACAGGAGTCTACACAGAGACACATGCGTATTCTGATTTTTTCTTTAAGTGTTGTTGCGTCGTTAAGTTACGCAGCAAAGCCGACCCCTTTCCCTATAACACCAGACAATAACGGACAAGATTTTATGGTCAGCGCGACCAACCCTTACGTGAGCAGCACTGGTTATTCAATATTGAAAGAGGGCGGGAACGCCGTTGATGCCATGGTCGCGATGCAGATGGTGATGTCTGTAGTTGAGCCAGATATGACGGGAATTGGCGGCGGTACTTTCGCGCTGTTTTATCAACATGGCAAGCAGAAGTTTTTAGCCCTTGATGGGCGAGATGAAGCGCCGTCTAGCGCTCACCCTGAGATGTTTATTGAAAATGGGAAAGCACTCAGCCGCGATGAAATTTTGGGGCCTCGCTCCGTTGCGGTACCGGGCACCTTACGTTTGCTTTATTCCACTCATGAGCAATACGGCAAATTACCATGGTCTGAGTTGGTTCAACCTGCTATTAAGCTCGCGCGTGATGGGTACGCGATGAATAGCTATACCTATGATATCGTCGTGCGAGAGCAAACGCGTTTGGCTCGCGACCCAGAAATTAAAGCCTTGTATTGGCAAGATGATGAAGTGAAGCCAACAGGGACGTTAATGAAGAACCCTAAAATGGCTGAGACGCTAGAGAAAATAGCTCAGCAAGGCGATCGCTATTTGTATGGTGGTGCACTTGGTCAACATATTGTTGATACGGTGAATAGTCGTATTAACGATCAGCATGAGAAATTGTCGTTAGAGGACTTTAAAAACTATCAGGTGAAATCTCGCGATATTATTGAAAGCGATTATCGAGGCAACAAAATCGTTTCGTTTGGTTACCCGGCCTCTGGCGGTGTGATGGTTGCTCAAAGTCTGAAATTGCTGGAGCCGTACGATATATCTCAGATGGCATTAACTGATGTAGAGCCTTGGCGTTTAATGACCGAGGCGATGCGCTTAGCAAAAGCTGATCGTATTGCGTATGCAGGAGATCCGGATTATGTGGAAGCACCAGTTGAACAATTGTTATCTAAAACCTATTTGGACCAGAGACGTGATTTAATCCCTGATAATGGCACCTCAAAAGAGAATCCAAAAGCCGGACAGATAACGCAAACTCAGTATGCGCAATATCAAGGCTTCGAGAGCAAAGATACAGGGCACATTTCTATCGTTGATAGGGAAGGTAATGCGATTGCTATGACCAGCACCGTTGGCACGGGAATGGGAGCTGGTGTCATGGTTGATGGCGTTATCTTGAATGCACAAATGGCAAACTTTTCACCTCAACCAACGCTTAACGGTAAGCCTACTCAAAACTCGATTGAAGCGGGTAAGCGTCCACGCTCAGCCATTACGCCATTAATGGTGATGGACAGTGATGATAACTTGCGTTTGGTTGTCGGTTCACCAGGAAGTTCGCAAATCCCGGGGTATGTACTCAAAACCGTGGTTGGCGTGCTGGATTGGAACTTATCAGCGCAAGAGGCTATTGACTTACCAAACATCCAGTACGGTACCAAGATAGACCGCACGAAGCCGTATGACCCAACAGGCTTGCTAGTGGAGAAGAAAACCTTCGCAGAAATGTTGGTGCCGGAGTTTATGGAGCTTGGCTACCCAGTACACGTTATTCCAGTGGTAAGTGGTTTGAATGCAATTGAGCTAAAAGATGGCAAGCTTTATGGCGCAACGGATCGTCGTCGAGCGTCTAGTTCAATGGGGGAGTAGTGCAGATTTCCGTAAAACTAAGCAAACAAAAAAGCCAGTCGAATATCGACTGGCTTTTGCATTCTTTTTTATAGATAAAAGGGCGAAGGACTTATGCCCAACCCGCAGGTGAACGTTTTCTACGAGGCATGACATGCGGAAGAATCAAACCAAATAGCAAACCTAAACCTGCAACACCGCCGCCATAAGTGAAGTACTTAAGCAGCATGTCGTCTTTTTGTGTATCCAGTTTAGCGCGCAGCTCGCGGTTTTCTGTCTCAACAGAAGTAAGCTGGTCGCTGATCTCAGAGTATTTATTCTCAAGATCGGAAATTTGTTGGTTACGCGTTTCTAGAGAGGTAACAAGGCCGGCTTTCTCTGCATCAGAAGTTTTACGAGCGTTAGCAAGCTGCTCTTTCACTTCTGCTAGCTCTTTCTCAATGCGAGGAAGGCGAATCGCCATGCTTTCTTGGTTTGTCACAAACTTGCTTTGTACCCAACCAGTACGACCTCGGTCATCACGAACTTGCGTATAGCCAGTATCTCGGTTGGTTTTAATCAGTTGTACTTTAGAACCGGCGTTAACACTACCAATAATACGGTAGGTGTTATTTGGACCTGAGTGCATAAAAGTGAAGAGGTCATCAGAAATATAACGGTCTGCTGCTAGGGCCGCTGGCGCTGCTAGCAAAGTAAACAAAACCGTGATGATTAGTTTTTTCACAGTAAATCCCTTAACGATTTTTCTTGGAGACAGCGTTGGCACCGAATGATTGGAGCCGGAAATAGACGAATAGTATGCAGTTTCAAACTTCGGTGCAACAAAGAAGGGAGGCAAAGCCTCCCTTTCTGTGCGTTTGAGTCAATAATGACAAAGCGCTTACATTCTATTGACTAGTGTCTTAAGCGAACATCGCTTGAAGTCCGTAGAAGAATACAACGGCCAATAGTGCACCTGCTGGTAGTGTAACGATCCATGATGCCACGATGTTACGAACCACGCCCAGGTTTAGTGCCGCGATACCACGAGCAAAGCCAACACCGAGAACCGCACCAACCAATGTTTGAGTGGTTGAGATTGGCAGACCAGTACCAGAAGCTAGAACAACAGTACAAGCGGTTGCTAGCTGAGCTGCAAAACCACGGCTAGGAGTTAGCTCAGTGATACCTGTACCAACGGTTGCCATTACTTTGTGACCCAGTGTCGCAAGACCGACCACGATACCAATACCACCAAGAGGTAGAATCCACCAAGCGATGGTGCTTTTCGTGCTGATTTCGCCCATATGTTCAACAGTCGATACGACAGCAGACAGTGGACCAATGGCGTTTGCAACGTCGTTTGAACCGTGTGCAAATGCCATTGCACAAGCGGTGATAACCATCAGAACGCTGAAGATACCTTCCACGCCAGAAAAGCTGCGGTCTTCTTCGCGATTAGCGAATTTTTTCTGGATATATACGTAGCCGCCAACCATCACAAGTGCTGAAACTGCTGCTGCCCACATCCAAGCTTCGCCATTGGTTAGGTGAAGACCAACGTGTTTTAGACCTTTTTTGATAGTTACAAGTGCAATCACCATTGTTGTGATGAACATGTAAACAGGAACAAAACGTTTGGCGTTGAATAACGGGTTCTCAGTATCAAAAATCAGACGTTGTGCGCTGACAAAGATAACGTAAGCAAAGAAACCTGAAATCACTGGTGTAATAATCCAGCTACCAACAATGCCTTGAACGCTGCCCCAGTCAACCGCTTCAGTACCTACTGATACGCATGCAAAACCAATGATTGCACCGATGATTGAGTGAGTCGTAGATACTGGCCAGCCCATGTAAGAGGCAAGAAGTAACCATGTACCCGCAGCCAAAAGAGCAGACATCATACCGTAGACAAGAACGTCAGGTTGACTAGCAAATAAAGAAGTTTCGATTACACCTTTACGGATAGTGTCGGTTACTTCACCGCCTGCAAGGTAAGCACCTGCAAATTCGAAGATCATCGCAATGATGATAGCTTGTTTTACGGTTAGCGCTTTTGAACCTACTGATGTACCCATCGCATTAGCAACGTCGTTCGCGCCAATACCAATCGCCATCATGAAACCAAAAATCGCTGCAACAATAATCAGGACAGTGCCGTAGTTCGCAAGGATATCCATCGTAATACCTAGTTGTTTTATAACAAGCGGAACAAAATTTTACGCGCGCCAAACCATAAGACGATGAAAATAGTCATCGTCCCTATGACACGTGTTCATTATGCTCTTCGTTATGTCGTTAACTTTATGTTTTAAGATCGAGATAGCATGACTTCCAAACGAGCACCTACGCGCTGCGCTTGGTCGGCAATACCACCTACCCATTCAAGAATCTTGTACAAGAACATGACATCGATAGGGTTCATGTCAGACTCAATCGCCATCAACTGTTGACGAAGTTCAATCTGCATAGCATCGGTATCATCTTCGATGACATCTAATTGATGAATCATTTCAGCGACGAGCGTCACTTCACGACCTTTGAAGCCGGTTTCTAGCAATTCATCAAGTTCATTGATTACCTTTTGCGCCTGATCGGCCGCATCAAGACAACGTTGAACGTAAGCGAGGAAGTTTGGTTGGAGAGCCTCAGGAATGACAAGTTGACGACCATATACACGGCCAGCAATGTCTTTTGCCAGGTTTGCAAGTTTGTCCTGCTGAGTCAGAAGCTCAAGCATGTCAGTACGGTCTACTGGCATGAACAAACCGCGAGGCAGTTTTAGACGGATTTCACGTTTCAGCACGTCCGCTTCTTTCTCTAGGTGAGAAATTTGTGCACGGATTTCAGATGCTTTTTCCCAGTCACCCTTTGAAGATACTTCAAAGAATTTCACCAAGTGTGAACAACATTCGTTGACACACACAACGTGGCGTTGCAAAGGCTTAATTGGGGACTTTGCAAATAACCCCATAATTGTATTTACTGGCATGGTCATTCAACCTAATAACTATAACCTTAAAAAAACATACACCATTTCTGAGTGCTTGGCGAAATGTTGAACGATGGCTATAAAGGCGCGCATGGTAACGCATTAAATCGCTCATTAAAACTGTTTTAGATCATCATTCCGGCGATATTTCTCTCTTGCCGTGCGAGAAATTACGCAATATCCTGTTTCTATCTGCTTTGAAAGGTATAGCTATGGAAACCGAAATAGAACTGAATGTTTTTGTTTCTCCTGAATTTTCAGAAACTTTAAAAGAAAAAATTTCTGAGACAAAAGTACTTCAGCATAGTTGTCGTGACTTGGGTAACACCTACTTTGATACCGCCGATAAATGGCTGAGAAAGCACGACATTGGTTTAAGAATTCGCCGTTTTGATGATGTATTCGTCCAAACCGTAAAGACAGCAGGACGCGTCGTCGCAGGCTTACATCAAAGACCAGAATACAATGCTGAACACACTAGCGACGAGCCTAATCTGTCGCTTCATCCTGTAGACATTTGGCCGCCAGGTAAAGACGCAGCAACGCTGCAATCTGAGCTTATGCCGTTATTCTCGACCAACTTCACACGTGAACAGTGGCTGATTGGCATGCCAGACGGTAGCCAAGTAGAAGTGGCGTTTGACCAAGGTATGGTCGTAGCCAAAGGTGAAGATGGGGAAGAGAAACAAGAACCGATTTGCGAAGTTGAACTGGAACTTAAGTCTGGCCAAACCGAAGCTTTATTCACGCTGGCACGCAGCTTTTGCGAGCAAGGTGGTATGCGCTTGGGTAACTTGAGCAAAGCGGCGAAAGGTTATCGACTTGCAAGCGGTTATGCGGGTGATGAAGTAAAATCATTGGCACTTGTGGACAGTAGTCCGACGGATACCGTTGAATTTTGCTTGATCAACTCTTTAGAGCACGCTTTGTCTCATTGGCATTATCACGAGCAAATTTATGCTGAGCGTGACAGCGTGGAAGCGCTACGTGAAATCAGTAATGCCATTCGTTTCATTCGTCAAACATTGACTATTTTTGGAGGAATTGTCCCTCGTCGCGCGAGTGCGATTCTGCGCCAAGAGCTTAAATGGTTGGAAGAAGAACTGAGTTGGTTAGATGAGCATGCACACCTTGAAGAGCTCTTAGATGACAAAGGCAATGTGCTGCGTAAGTTGGATGCGCGTAAGTTCTTAGTATCTGAGCTGACTCAGCAGTTACAAGAGTTGCCAAGCCGTGAAGAAGTGCTAGGGTTGCTCAATTCCGCGCGTTACACCGGGTTACTGCTGGATCTAAGCCGCTGGATCTTAGCACGCGGTTGGCAGCCATTTCTTGATGAAAAAGCACGTGAAAAAATGGCAAGTAACATCATGCCGTTTTCAGTTACTCAGCTCGATCGCACTTGGGCAGAACTAATGGAAGCTTTCCCAGCAGAGCGCGACCTGACGGCGCAAGAGTACGTTGATCAGCGCTATCGCTTGCTGCGTAACCTCTATACCGGTATTGGTTTCGCGAGTTTGTATAACTCGGATGAGCGTAACAGCTTCCGTTTGCCATGGGCGGATCTGGTGCATGGTATTGATGATCTGCTAATGCTGAACCACTTACTTCCGTTGGTTGATATGTTGGAAGACGCAGAAAAAGAGCAGTTAGAACGCTGGTTGCACCGTCAAGAGCGTTCAATTTTGCATGCAATGGATCAAACCCGAGCGATCAGTGTAGAAGTGCAGCCTTATTGGCGTGAATGATCGTTCTGGTGATAAGGACAAAAAATAGGACCGCATGGTCCTATTTTTTTGTCTTTGTTTTGCTTTGTTGCAGCTCTTGTTCTATGAAGTCGAGTCGTTCTAGTATTTGCGCTTGTTGGCTTAGGAGCTGCTCGAGCATACGTTCTTTATTGATTGAGCTGTGCGTCTGTTGTTTTGTCGGGGCAGTAAGGATAGAGGTGATAAGACCCGAAATCATACCAAAGATCCCCACACCACAAACAATGATGATGACGGCTAAAAACTTTCCTATTGAGGTCACCGGATAATGATCGCCGTAACCAACGGTTGAGATCGTTACGAATACCCACCACAAAGCATCGGCGCCAGTGCGAATATTCGCTTCTGGGTTTTTCGCTTCAATAAACAGCATTGCACTAGAACCGAGCGTAATGAGGATCACCATCAACAGTAATATTGAGGCGACCGTGGTTTCGCGGCGGTTCTCTTTGAGCTGATGCAAAATGAACTTCGACGAGCGCAGTACTAATACCACTCGAAGAATATGAAAGATACGAGCAAAGCGCAGTGGCTCTATTAATGGGATGCTCGCCACGAAATCTATCCAATGACGTTTAAGAAATAACCAGCGATCTGTGGACCGGATCAAATCAATGGTGAGCTGTAATAGAAAAATACTACAGATTATGAAATCCAGACCGATAAGAACTTGACGGGTTTCGTGATCGATCGGGAAAAACAACAAGCCAGAGATCACAAATAGTGCCATAAAAGACAATATTAGTGACAACAGGCCCATCGGTCGTGTGCTGTCTTTGATATCATTGTTTTTCATACGAAGCTCGAAATAAATCGCGTAACCACGCTAAACGCGAACATAACTATAAGTAATATAAAGATTATAGATAAAGACTATATAAGACTCGGTGGAGAACTGACAATGGAAAAGCTGGCATTTAAGCCATGGGAAAGGGTCATATCCGACATTCGACTGGTTCCTAAAATGGTCATGTTGATGGTCTTCAGTACTGTCCTGATAGTGGCAAAACAACTGTGGGACGCGAACACCTTTTACGATTCACTTTTAGCGGCGACACAAAACGCGCAAGTTGCCCAACAGCATTACGAAGCATATTTAACGCAAGTTGCTTGGCAAACTGCCTTATTGATTGTGGTTTTTGTCGTGCTCTTATTAGCGGCGGCTAGAGTGATGCTGCGTCAAACACAGTATCTGAGCGACGCGATCAAACTGATGGCGAGCAAGAACCTCTCCGTGCCATTTGGTATGGATTGTAAAGATGAATACGGAGACGTGGCACGTGAATTAGAAAAGACACGTCGCCAACTGCACGATGTGATTCAAATGCAAATTAATGCTTCTGATGAGTTATCCACACTCACGGAAGTGATGACGCTGAGCATGTCGGAAACGAAGGAATCGGCGCAAGAAGAGTTTAACGAAATTGATCAACTTGCTACGGCGATGAGTGAAATGTCGTCGACGGTCCAAACCGTCGCGGAACATGCCCAGACGGCATCTTCTCTAACAGAGCAAGCTTCCGCACAAGCAATTTCTGGTCAGCAGTTCTTGCAAAGTACAATGGCGAAAATGAGTGAACTTTCGTCGGATATCGCTTCATCGGCACAAGCGGTTAACCAAGTTGAAGAACGTGTTGAAGCCATTGGTAGCGTTGTGGGGACGATTCAAGGCATTTCTGAACAAACCAACCTGCTTGCACTGAATGCGGCGATTGAAGCGGCGCGAGCTGGCGAGGCGGGTCGTGGTTTTGCTGTGGTTGCAGATGAAGTTCGTAACCTTGCCCAACGCACACAACAAGCGACGGTAGAAATTCAAGAGATGATCGCACAGCTGCAAACCAGTGCTGAATCTGCGGTAGAACTCATGGAAAAAAGCGTTGTAGAAGCGGCAGATGGAAACGAGCTGGTTTCTAATGCTGGATCTGAGCTCGATGGTATTGTTGGGCAAGTGACGCAAATCAATGACATGAACTTCCAGATCGCGACGGCGTCTGGTCAGCAAAGCAGTGTTGCAGAAGAGATGAGCCAAAACCTCACCAATGTACGTGAGTTGGTGGAAGCCTCAGTTGTTGTCGTTACCGAGCTGCTAGAAACCTCTGAAATGATGCAAAATAATGCAGGTGAGCTAGACAAGAAGATCAAATCTTTCCAAGTTTAATATTCGATCCCGAACTTTTGATAAAACGCCCACAAACCTTTTGTGGGCGTTTTTATTTGCTTTCAGTCTGGTATAAAGAATGAGTTACCGTGCTTTTCAAACAAGGAAGAAAAATGCAGCTGCCTTCGCCACTGATTTCTATCGCTGAATCTGCCGTACAAAACGCCCAAGACGCAGGTTATTTTCCCCTTTGGCCAGATGAGATTGCGCAGCAATTTCGCTATGTGGCGGGCTTAAGCCAGTTTATTACCGAGGCCATTCATCGCGATGAAGTTTTAGCCCGTGAGTTGCCAAGCATGTTAGCGCAATCAAGTCGTCAGGAATCTTACCGCTCACGTCTTGCTGCACTGTTGGGACAATGCCCGGATGAGATGTCTGGTCATCGCGTGTTGCGTCAGTTTCGCAACCGAGAAATGGTGTACATTGCGTGGAAGGATTTCACGCATGCATGGTCGCTAGAAACGTCTTTAAGCCACTTATCTGAGTTGGCTGAAGCGATGATTTTTGAAACCTATCAATGGCAATATCAAGCGTGTTGTCAGGAGTGGGGAACGCCGACAAGTGAGGACGGTGAAGTGCAGCCGATGTTAATTATCGGCATGGGGAAACTGGGTGGCGGCGAGTTAAACTTTTCTTCCGATATCGATCTGATTTTCACATATCCAGAAAACGGTGAGACACAAGGCGCGCGCCGCAGTATTGCCAATGCCCAGTTCTTTACTCGCCTTGGTCAACGCATCATCAAAGCGCTCGACCAACAAACCTTCGATGGCTTCTGTTACCGCGTAGATATGCGTTTGCGTCCGTTTGGTGAGAGTGGTCCATTAGTCATGAGCTATGCGGCACTAGAGGATTACTATCAAGAACAGGGACGTGACTGGGAGCGTTACGCGATGATCAAAGCTCGAGTGATGGGGTGCGAAATGTACCCGCAATACCAAGAGCTACGCCAAATGCTGCGTCCTTTTGTTTTTCGTCGCTATATTGATTTCAGTGCGATTCAGTCTTTGCGTCGGATGAAATCGATGATCAGTAGTGAGGTTCGCCGCCGAGGTTTGAACAACAACATTAAGTTAGGTGCAGGTGGCATCCGAGAAATTGAATTTATCGCTCAAGTTTTTCAATTGATTCGAGGTGGTCGAGAACCTTCTTTGCGTAATCGAGGGTTGTTGGAAACGCTGCAAGGCATTGAAGAGCTGGCATTGCTTACTCCACAAGAAGTCAGCGATCTAGAAGCCGCATATAAGTACTTGCGTCAATTAGAAAACTTGTTGCAAGCAATGGCGGATAAGCAAACCCAGACGCTGCCTGATTGCGAAACCGAACGCTTAAAGCTCGCCACTGCGATGAAAATGAGCTGTTGGGAGCAATTGAGTGAGCAAACCCAGCAGCATATGGCAAATGTTCACCAAGTTTTTGAATCACTAATTGGTGATGATGAAGAAGACGAGGGGACTACGGTTGCTCGTCATTTTCATGAGCTATGGGATATGGCCGACAAACAAGACGTTCTTGAGCATATCTTGCAGCAGGATATTCAGATTGAAGACTTTGCTTCATACGCGAAAACTATCATCAACTTTAAAACCGATCTGGCTAAAAAAACGTTAGGACCGCGTGGACGAGAAGTGTTAAACCGTTTGATGCCGAAGGTGTTTGATGCGGTCTTTGCCCATCCTGATGCACAGTTTGGTCTATCTCGTGTACTTCACTTGCTACACAACATCTGCACTCGCACAACTTACTTGGAATTATTGGATGAGCATCCAGCGGCTCTGGTGCAGCTCGTGCGTTTGTGTACCGCAAGCCCAATGATTTCAGAGCAGCTATCTCGGTATCCGATCTTACTCGATGAGTTGATCGATCCTGCGCAGTTGTACAATCCAATCCCATTAGACAGTTACCGTACAGAGCTGCGTGATTATCTGGCCCGTATTCCAGAAGATGATATGGAACAGCAAATGGAAGCGTTGCGTCAGTTTAAGCAAATCTGCATTTTACGTATTGCGGCGGCGGATATTGCTGGTGCATTGCCGGTGATGAAAGTGAGTGATCACTTAACCTATTTAGCGGAAGCTATTGTTGATGCTGTGGTCAGTCAGGCTTGGTTGCAAGTGTCCGAAAAATACGGCGAGCCAACGCATGTGAAAGATCGTGAAGGCAAGGGTTTTGCCGTCATTGGTTATGGCAAAGTCGGTGGCTGGGAACTCGGCTATAACTCCGACTTGGATATCGTCTTCATGCATGACTGCCCAGTCAATGTCTATACAGATGGCAAAAAGGAACTCGACGGTCGTCAGTTCTACCTTCGCCTAGCGCAGCGCATCATCCATATTTTCTCGACTCGCACCGCTTCCGGCATTTTGTACGAAGTCGATACCCGCTTGCGCCCATCTGGCGCGTCAGGTTTGTTGGTTAGCCCAACCGATGCGTTTGACGATTATCAGCATCAAGAAGCCTGGACATGGGAGCATCAAGCACTTGTGCGCGCGCGCTTGATTTACGGCGATGAACCCCTTGCCATTGCATTTCACAATACGCGACATGATGTGTTGTGCAAAGCGCGCGATCGGACGGAACTGAAAAAAGCCGTTGTCGAAATGAGAGAGAAAATGCGCGGTCATCTTGGGGGGAAAAAGCCCGGCCGTTTTATGCTCAAGCAAGATGTGGGAGGGATTACCGATATCGAATTTCTCGCTCAGTACTTAGTGCTCAACTATAGTCACGATAAGCCGAAATTAACGCGTTGGTGTGATAATGTGCGCATCTTTGAAACGCTCATTGCACAAAATGTCATGGACGAAGACCAGGCAATGCAGTTGATACGTGCCTACACGACAATGCGAAACGAAATACACCGGAGAAATCTACTCAATTTAGATGCTGATGTGGTGGAAGATAAGTTTGTTGCCGAAAGGGAGTGGGTAAAACAGGCTTGGAATCAGTGGTTCAGTTAAGACCATATATTTAGCCTCGATAAGGGCTGTGATAAACTCACTTCGATTTAATTTTTGGAGACCAATAATGAAACCAATTCTACCTGATTACAACAGCGCTGGTGTGCTCATCATCGGTGATGTCATGCTAGATCGTTACTGGTATGGCCCAACCGGACGCATTTCTCCTGAAGCGCCGGTTCCTGTTGTAAAAGTAGAAAACAATGAAGAGCGTCCTGGTGGTGCTGCGAACGTTGCGATGAACATCGCATCACTAGGTGGCCATGCTCACATTGTTGGTCTAACAGGGGAAGATGAGCCTGCAAAAGTGCTGACGGAGACGCTGAGCTCACTCAATGTGAAGTGCGATTTCGTTGCACTGCCTGATTACCCAACGATCACGAAGCTTCGCGTAATGAGCCGTGGACAACAGCTTATTCGTCTCGACTTCGAAGATAAATTTGAAAACACGGATTCTGCACCTGTGCTATCACGTATGGATGCCGCTCTGCCAAACGTTAAAGCCGTGATTATGTCTGACTACGCAAAAGGCTCGTTAGAGCATGTTCAGGCATACATCCAAAAAGCGCGCGCAGCACACATTCCAGTTTTCATTGACCCTAAAGGTGCGGATTTTGAACGCTACCGCGGCGCGACACTCTTAACACCAAACATGAAAGAGTTTGAAGACGTTGTAGGTAAAGTGAAATCAGACCAAGAGCTGGTTGAAAAAGCACTTCAGCTTGTTGAAGAGTTTGATTTTGAAGCGCTACTGGTTACGCGTAGTGAAAACGGCATGACGTTGATCCGCCGTGGTCAAGAGCCATTCCACCTTCCGACTCAAGCGAAAGAAGTGTACGACGTGACAGGTGCGGGCGACACGGTTATCTCTGTATTGGCAGCGTCTGTTGCCGCAGGCAAATCCTTCGAAGAAGCGTGTGCACTAGCGAATGCTGCGGCAGGCGTTGTTGTTGGTAAGCTTGGTACCTCGACCTTGTCTGAAATTGAACTGGCAGAAGCGGTACATGGCAGCCAAGACACGGATTACGGTGTGATTTCAGAAAAAGCGCTGATTGAAGCAGTGAAAAAAGCACGTGCACGTGGCGAGAAAGTCGTCATGACAAACGGCTGCTTTGATATTCTTCACGCTGGGCATGTTTCTTACCTCAATCACGCTGCAGAACTTGGTGATCGCCTGATTGTTGCGGTGAATACCGATGAATCAGTAAAACGCCTTAAAGGGCCTGGTCGTCCTGTGAATCCAACCGATCGCCGCATGGCGGTATTGGCAGGTTTGGGCGCTGTGGATTGGGTTGTACCATTTAGTGAAGATACGCCGCAACGTTTGATCTCGGAAGTTCTGCCAAGCTTGCTTGTAAAAGGTGGTGATTACAAACCAGAAGAGATTGCTGGTGGTAAAGAAGTCATTGCTGCAGGTGGCGAAGTTCGTGTATTGAACTTTGAGGATGGTTGCTCAACCAGTGAAATCATCAATGCAATCAAAGGCGGTAAGGGCTAAGCCTACGATTTGTTGGCATTGAAACGCTATTTGTTTGTAAAAGGTCGCCAAGTGCGGCCTTTTTGATACTAGATGTTCTGAGATACTTTTCGTCTCTTAACTGCAAGCAATAAAAAAACGCCAGCTGATAAATCAACTGGCGTTTTTATTTATTGAGAACTGAAGCATTCAGTCAGCAATTATTTTGCTGCTTTCAAACCTGCATCAACGTCTAAGATGTCTTGTTCGCTTAGCGTACCAACGGCTTGGCGTAGCTGAAGAACACTTAAGATGTAGTCGTAACGAGCATTCGATAGGTTTTTATTCGCATCGTATAGACGACGAGTTGCGTCTAGCACGTCAACGATAGTACGAGTACCCACATCAAAACCTGCTTCTGTTGCTTCTAGTGCAGAGCGCGCAGAAATAACGGCTTGCTCATAAGCACGTAGTGCGCCGATAGAGGCGTTAATGTTGTTGTTTTGTGCGCGAACATCTTTTACTACGCTACGGTATTGTGCTTCAAGATCTTCACTTGCAGCCACGTACGCGTATTCAGCCTGTTTGGTTTGAGAGGTGACGTTACCACCCGTGTATAGCGGCACCGCAAGGTTCACACCGATATTGAAGTTGTCTGTGGTGTTGTCACGAGAGCTATGAGACGTATCACCGTAGTTGTAACCACCGTCTAGAGACAGCGTTGGTAGATGACCAGAACTTGCTAGTGAAATATTGTCACGTGCGATATCTTGAAGAATACGTGAAGACAGCAAGGTCAGGTTTTTGGTTTTTGCTTCGTCAATTAGCGACTCAGCAGGCACGGTCGATGGACTAGCAGTGAAGCGGCGAGTGTCCAAGATGTTGAGATCTTTGTGCTCTTGACCGGTGATTTCACGTAATGACTCGTAGCTGTTAGTCAGTGCGTTTTCTGCTAACACTTCATCCGCCAGTACTTGGTCGTACTGAGCTTGCGCGTCGTGTACGTCAGTGATCGCAGATAAACCTACTTCAAAACGCTGTTTTGTTTGCTCTAGTTGACGACCCACTGCGGCTTTTTCTGCACGGACGAAAACAAGGTTGTCTTGTGCGCGTAGAACTTCAAAATACGCTTGTGAAACACGAAGAATTAGTGCTTGTTGAGTCGCAGCGTAAGTTGCGTCTGCTTGGCGAGCACTTTTCTCAGCGGTATCTAGCGAGATCCAAGATGCGCGGTTGTAAAGTGCTTGTGAAAAGCTAACGCCAGCGGTTAGAGCGTTGGCATCGTTTGATACGTCATTGACTAGGTTTGAGTCGTATTCAGTATCGCCACGAGTTAAGTTGTAACCTGCTGTTAGGTTAATTTGTGGTAATAGAGCACTACGGCTTGAGGTGATTGCTTCGAAAGCTTGGTCACGTTGTGCTGCTACACTGAGCAATTGTGGATCATTTTGTTTTGCTAAGTCGTAGATTTCAGCCAAAGAGTCTGCGAACGCAGACGTACTCATGCTACCTAGCGCTGCACTGATAAATAGTGGAAGCAATTTTTTCATTTTCTATTCCCGCGGTCAATAGATTGGTTAATTCTCAGTAGTTTAACTCAATTTGCACGATATTTACTCTAAAGTTTGCACTTTTTTACACGTAATTATCCAGTTGTGCAATAAGTTTTCACCAAAGACTTAAATTAATTTGTAACTATTGTACAAAAAGTTGAGCCAAGTCCTTTGAGCAAGCGAATAACAATGAGTAAACTACAAGATTCACTCAGAGAGGTGTCGAATGCAACAGTGTGACAAACAACAAAAGGATTTTACTTCGCAAGATGTAAAAGTCATCTCGAAAGAAACCTTATTTGAAGGCTTTTTCAAAATGGTGAAATATCGCTTTCAGCATAAGCTATTTGCTGGAGGTTGGAGCGAGGTTGTCGAACGAGAAATGTTCGAGCGTGGTCATGCTGCAGCGATGCTTCCTTATGATCCAAATACGGATCAAGTGGTTATCATTGAACAGATTCGAGTAGGAGCCTTAGAGCATCAACACCCATGGCAGCTAGAGATTGTCGCGGGTATGATTGACCGTGATGAATCAGCTGAAGCCGTCATTCGCCGAGAAGCTGTCGAAGAGGCGGGGATACAAGTGAGGCGTGTTGCGCCAGTCACTTCTTATTATCCTTCTGCTGGCGGTTGCTCGGAAAAGTTGGACGTATTTGTTGGTGAAGTGGACGCATCTAAAGCGCACGGCATTCATGGTTTAGACTATGAGAATGAAGATATTCGCGTACATGTTTTGAGTCGTGAGCAAGCATATCAATGGGTGAAAGACGGAAAATTTGAAAATGGTGCGTCGATTATTGCGTTGCAATGGTTGCAATTAAACCATCAAGAGTTGAAGTCACAGTGGGGGCAACCCCAAATGGTGGAGAGTAAGTAATGGCACAAGTGGCTGAAAAACAGAGGTATCATGTTGATTTGGCGGGTCTAATGAGAACCTATGAGACCAACTACGCTAAATTGAACGCCTTACTGCCTGCTTCTGCCGAAGTTGGGGATGTACGCTGCTATCAAGCGGCGAACATGGTTTACCAACTGACCGTGAATGAAATCACAAAATACACCACAGTTGTTGAGATATGTCAGAGTGATGAAACGCCAGTGTTTCCTTTACCGACGATGTCTGTCAGGCTTTATCACGATGCGAGAGTAGCCGAAGTATGCTCAAGCGGAGAGTTCTCTCGCATAAAAGCTAAGTATGATTATCCCAACGACCAACTGATGCAGAAAGATGAAAAGCATCAACTAAACACATTCCTCGGTGAATGGCTGACGTTTTGTTTACGAAGTGGTATCAGTAGAACACCACTTGCCTTCAATTGATCGTCACGTCACTAAAGGAAAATAACAAATAACGATATAGTGGACGAATCAGGTTTTCATTTTGCAATCATCTAGTGACAGCATCAAACTTTTACAAATTACGGATACTCATCTGTTTGCTGCCGATGAGGGAAGTTTGCTGAGCGTAAAAACGGCCGATAGCTTTAACGCTGTTGTTGCTGATGTTTTACGCCGCAACGTGACGTTTGATTACATCTTGGCGACAGGGGATATTTCCCAAGACCATAGTGCAGAATCTTACCAGCGCTTTGCCGAAGGCATTGAACCGCTAGAGAAAGACTGCTTTTGGCTGCCTGGTAATCATGACTACAAGCCCAATATGGGCAGTGTATTACCTTCGCAACAAATCAAAGCGGCAGAGCATGTATTGCTTGGCGCGCATTGGCAGTTGGTTCTTTTAGACTCGCAAGTTGTTGGCGTTCCCCACGGACGCTTGAGTGATCAGCAGTTAGCGTTACTCGAAGAAAAGTTAGCAGAACACCCAGAAAGGCACACACTTGTGTTGCTGCATCACCATCCATTATTGGTGGGAAGCGCGTGGCTTGATCAACATACCTTAAAAGATGCCGAAGCGTTCTGGCAGGTTGTCGATCGTTTTGATAACGTGAAAGGCATTCTCTGTGGTCATGTTCATCAAGACATGAATGTGCTTCATAATGGTATTCGAGTGATGGCAACACCCTCAACGTGTGTTCAGTTTAAGCCCAACTCGGATGATTTTGCCCTCGATACGACTTCGCCTGGTTGGCGTGAACTGCAGTTGCACGCTTGTGGTGAGATTACGACCCAAGTGGGCCGACTTCCTGACGGCCAGTTCCAACCAGACTTCTCTTCTAACGGATACTAACGCGCCCGAGCTCTATGTTCGGGCTCGCTTTTTTGTGCGAGATATCTATGAGTAAACCTTCACTTCTTCTGTATATCCATGGTTTTAACAGCTCCCCATTTTCAATGAAAGCCAATGTGATGAGAACATACTGCGAGCAGCATCGTCCTGATATCAAAGTGATTGTTCCCCAGTTACCTTGTTATCCTCAACAAGCGGCGAAAATGTTGTTGGATATCATCGAACAATATAAAGACGATTATAACATTGGTCTGGTGGGCAGCTCATTAGGCGGCTTTATGTCAACGTGGCTAAATGACAAGTTTGGATTTAAAGCGGTTGTGGTCAACCCCGCGGTTAAGCCCTATGAGTTGTTAGTAGATTATTTGGGTGAGCAAACTAACCCTTATACGCACGAAACCTATACACTTGAAGCTTGTCATATTGACGAGTTAAAAGCTCTTGATGTACAAAGCATCGCGTCGCCACATTCTTTCTGGTTGTTGCAGCAAACAGAAGATGAGGTTTTAGACTATCGACAAGCGGTAGATAAGTTTGCAGACGCTAAGCAAACAGTAGAACAAGGCGGTGATCACAGTTTTGTAGGCTTTGAGCGTTATCCTGCACAGATTATCGAATTTCTAGAACTGTAATTCGAAAGCGATTGGAAAAGGCTCATAGTTTTTATTGATATATCCAACCGTTTCTTGACATGGGCGGTATGCTTTCCGACTATGTTTTGCCAAAAGATCTTAAGGGTCGAGGACCCTGGCTACTTTGTTATGCATCATGTTTACAAGCACTTAGTGATGTGAACAGGGTGGCTTTTTCGTTTCCTGAGTATGGGTTCACCCATTGGTGATATTCAGGCAACAAGTAAACTTTGAGAATAATTCCGTATTATGACTGAACAATATAATGCTGGTGCCATTGAAGTACTGAATGGCTTAGAGCCAGTACGTCGCCGACCAGGGATGTATACGGATACAGCGCGCCCAAACCATTTGGGCCAAGAAGTTATCGACAACAGTGTCGATGAAGCGCTAGCCGGACATGCCTCAAAAGTACAAGTCATCCTACATGCCGACCAATCACTAGAAGTGATCGATGATGGTCGAGGCATGCCTGTTGATATCCACCCAGAAGAGAAAGTGTCGGGCGTAGAGTTAATCCTATGCAAGCTGCACGCAGGTGGTAAGTTCTCTAACAAAAACTACCAATTCTCTGGTGGTTTGCACGGGGTAGGTATTTCGGTAGTAAACGCGTTGTCAAAACGCGTTGAAGTAACCGTTCGTCGTGATGGCCAAGTGTATGAAATTGCATTTGAGCACGGTGATAAAGTCTCTGACCTGACCGTAACCGGCACATGTGGTCGTCGCAATCGCGGTACCAGCGTGCATTTCTGGCCTGATGCGAAGTACTTCGATTCGGCTAACTTCTCTGTTACGCGCCTAGTCAATAATCTGCGCGCAAAAGCGGTTTTGTGTCCGGGTTTAGAAATTACATTAACCGACAAAGTTAATGTTAAAGACTATAAGTGGTACTACGAAGACGGTCTTAAAGACTATCTTGCGGAAGGCGTAAAAGGCTACCCAGTTATTCCTGAAGAACCATTTACTGGTGAGTTCTTGGCGGATACCGAAGCGGCAAACTGGGCGGTAATTTGGCAGCCAGAAGGTGGTGAGATGATCACCGAAAGCTACGTTAACCTGATCCCAACTGCTCAAGGTGGTACGCACGTTAATGGTTTACGCCAAGGCTTGTTAGAAGCGATGCGCGAATTCTGTGAGTTCCGTAATCTATTACCTCGTGGCGTTAAGCTAACGGGTGATGACGTTTTTGACCGCTGTTCTTACGTGTTGTCGGTTAAAATTCAAGATCCGCAATTTGCAGGCCAGACCAAAGAACGTCTGTCTTCTCGTCAAACCGCGGCATTTGTCTCTGGCGTAGTAAAAGATGCGTTCAGTCTTTGGTTGAACGAAAAGCCTCAGCTAGCAGAGCAATTGGCAGAAGTCTGTATCGCTAACGCGCACCGTCGTATGCGTGCAGCGAAAAAAGTCGTACGTAAGAAAGTGGCGTCCGGCCCGGCACTGCCAGGCAAGTTGACCGACTGTTCAGCACAGGACTTAAGTCGCACTGAAATCTTCTTTGTGGAGGGTGACTCTGCGGGTGGCTCGGCAAAACAGGCACGTGACCGTGAGTTCCAAGCCGTGATGCCACTGCGTGGTAAGATCTTGAACACGTGGGAAGTCTCTGCTGACCAAGTTCTTGCGTCTCAAGAAGTACACGATATCTCAGTGGCTTTGGGGATTGATCCTGACAGCGATAACCTTGATGGTCTGCGTTACGGTAAGATCTGTATCCTTGCCGATGCGGACTCGGATGGTCTTCACATCGCAACGCTGCTTTGTGCTCTATTTACTCGTCACTTCCGCGCACTAGTGGAAGCGGGTCATATCTATGTGGCGATGCCGCCTCTGTATCGAATCGACTGTGGTAAAGAAGTGTTTTACGCCCTCGATGACGATGAAAAAGATGGCATCTTAGAGCGCTTGTCGAAGAAGAAAGCCAAAATCAACGTGCAACGATTCAAAGGTCTGGGTGAGATGAACCCACTTCAGTTGCGTGAAACCACCATGGATCCGAACACGCGTCGCTTAGTGCAGTTAACCATTGACGACTCTACGGCGACCATGGAAATGATGGACATGCTGCTAGGTAAAAAGCGTGCAGATGACCGTCGTTCTTGGCTACAAAACAACGGCGACTTGGCAGAGGTGTAACGGATGTCTACAGAAATTACCTACGATGGCGTCGAACAGTTGCCAATGCGCAAGTTCACTGAAGACGCTTATCTGAACTACTCGATGTACGTCATCATGGACCGCGCCTTGCCATACATTGGTGATGGCTTAAAGCCGGTTCAACGACGCATTATTTATGCGATGTCAGAGCTTGGTCTCTCCGCATCAGCAAAATACAAAAAATCTGCACGTACCGTTGGTGACGTGTTAGGTAAATACCATCCGCACGGTGATTCAGCGTGTTACGAAGCGATGGTATTGATGGCTCAGCCATTCTCTTACCGCTATCCATTAGTGGATGGTCAAGGTAACTGGGGTGCGCCAGATGACCCGAAATCATTTGCGGCAATGCGTTATACCGAAGCAAAACTGTCTAAGTTTGCTGAAGTATTGCTAGGCGAACTGGGCCAGGGCACGGTTGAATGGCAACCTAACTTTGATGGCACAATGAAAGAGCCACAAATGTTGCCAGCACGTCTGCCTCATATCTTGCTTAACGGTGTAACCGGTATTGCGGTTGGTATGGCAACAGACATCCCACCGCATAACGTTCGTGAAATCGCAGATGCGACTATTCATTTGATCGACAACCCGAAAGCAGAACTGCCGGACGTGATGCAATATGTTAAAGGTCCGGATTACCCAACAGAAGCAGAAATCATCTCGCCGCAAGCGGATATTGAGAAGATTTACCGCAATGGTCGCGGCAGCATCAAGATGCGCGCGGTATGGCACAAAGAAGGTTCTGATATCGTTATCACCTCTCTACCACACCAAGTATCGGGTGCAAAACTGCTTGAGCAAATCGCCAACCAGATGCGTGCGAAGAAGCTACCAATGGTTGACGATCTTCGTGACGAGTCGGATCACGAGAACCCAACGCGTATCGTTGTGGTACCTAAGTCAAACCGCGTCGATTGTGATTTGTTGATGAACCACTTGTTCGCATCAACGGATCTTGAGCGCAGCTACCGCGTTAACTTGAACATGATTGGTTTGGATAATCGTCCTCAAGTTAAAGGTCTGGTGCAAATTCTGTCAGAGTGGATTGAGTTCCGTCGCACGACCGTACGTCGTCGTCTACAACACCGCCTAGACAAAGTCATGGCTCGCTTACACATTTTGGAAGGTTTGTTGGTTGCTTACCTAAACCTAGATGAAGTGATTGAGATCATCCGTACCGAAGATGATCCTAAAGCGGTATTGATGGCACGCTTCGGTATTACCGATATCCAAGCGGATGCGATTCTAGATACCAAACTTCGTCACCTAGCCAAGCTAGAAGAGATGAAGATTCGTGGTGAGCAAGACGAGCTAGAGAAAGAGCGCGAGAAGCTAGAACAGCTACTCGGTTCTGAGCGTCGTCTAAACACACTACTGAAAAAAGAAATCAAAGCGGATGCTGAGAAATACGGTGATGACCGTCGATCTCCATTGGTTGAGCGTGCAGAAGCAAAAGCGCTTACTGAACGTGATCTTGTTCCAAGCGAACCAATCACGGTTGTGCTTTCTGAGAAAGGTTGGATTCGTCACGCGAAAGGCCATGACGTGGATGCAGAAGGCTTGAACTATAAGTCGGGTGATAAATACTTAGCGCATGCGCGAGGTAAGAGTAATCAGCCTGCAGTATTCCTAGGTAGTGATGGTCGAAGTTACTCTCTGGAATCGCACTCGCTGCCTTCTGCTCGTAGTCAAGGTGAGCCGATTACCGGTCGTTTGAATATTACGGCTGGTAGCAGTATTCGCCAAGTGATCATGAGTGAAGAAGATCAGCTGTGGCTGGTGGGCTCTGATGCAGGTTACGGCTTTGTATGTAAAGGCGCTGACTTGCTGTCTAAAAACCGCAGTGGTAAAGCGCTGGTCACTTTACCGGCTAACTCTGAGGTCATGACGCCAAAAGCGATTGAAGATTTAGATTCTGATGAAATCTTAGCAATCACTAACCAAGGTCGCATGCTGCTGTTCCCAATCAAAGACCTGCCACAACTGGCGAAAGGTAAAGGGAATAAGATCATCAACATTCCTGCTGCTAAAGCAAAAGAGCGAGAAGAAGTACTATCTCACTTAATGTCTTTACCAAAAGGTGCATCGTTAACGCTGTACGCGGGTAAGCGAAAGTTGGGTCTTAAACCGTCTGACCTTGATAACTTCCGTGGCGAACGTGGTCGCCGAGGTGGGTTATTACCAAGAGGTTTGCAGCGAGTCACTCGCATTGAAGTTGAACTGGATGATTCCGATACGACGGAAACACCGAGCGATAGCGAGTAACGCACAAATAAAAATCCCAGCCAATGGCTGGGATTTTTTATGCTTCTTGCTTGTCTTCAGCAATCGTGACTTTCAAGCTCATCTCTTTTCCTTTGCGAATGATACCTACGTCCACGGTGGTGCCAGGACGTAAATCGGTGACGATATCCATAACGCTCTGACGCCCTTGCACTTTATTGCCATCAATACTGATAATGATGTCCTGCTTTTGGAAGCCTGCCGCATTGGCAGGACCATTTGGATCAATACCAAGCACGACAATACCACCTATGTGTTCATTTCCAAGTAGGCGAGCAGTGACCGCATTAATGTCTTGGCCGTCGATACCGATATAGCCACGAATCACGCGACCATCAGCGATGATTTTCTGCATGATCTTGCTGGCTAGTGACGCAGGAATAGCAAAGGAAATACCGTAAGTTTCTAAATCAGTCGCTTGTTGGAAAGAGGCGGTATTGATGCCGACGAGCTCACCTTGTGTGTTCACTAGAGCACCGCCAGAGTTGCCCTCATTGATGGCGGCATCGGTTTGAATGAATGCTTGGCGACCGTCGCTAATAGATGAGCGTCCTGTTGCTGAAATAATGCCGAACGTTGTGGTTTGTCCAAGGTTGTATGGGTTACCGATGGCTAGGACCACATCACCCACTTGTGGCTTGTAATTAGAGTTCAGAGGAATAACAGGTAAATTTGAACCTTCGACACGCAGTACGGCAATGTCTGTGCGTTTATCCGTGCCAACTAGCTGAGCTGCCGCGGCTCTACCGTCTTGTAATGCGACAACAATTTGGTCTGCTTGAGCAACCACATGGTAGTTGGTAATGATGTAGCCTTTCTCACTGACAATGACACCTGAACCCAGACCTTGAGTCGAGAGTTTACTGCGATCATTTTCAACATATTTACGGCTGTAGATGTTTACTACGGCAGGTGCTGCTCTTCGCACCGCCTGATTAAATGTCAACTCAACGGACGCGATATTAACAGGTTGCGGATCTAGCGCGGCAGGAATTACGTTGTTGCGCAAAGATGGCACCGCCAGTAATACCACTGCGGCAGTAGCCAAGCCTAAAAAGACAGAACGTAATAAAAAGCTGAGCATATCCTCTCCATGCATGAGCGCCAAAATGGCATAGAAGATGAAGAATAGCATTACATTGAAAAATAACAAAAGGACAACACGGAATCGTGCTGCCCTTTTCATTAGCTATTGAGCGATAAGGAAAAGTATTTGAGGCTTATTATCGGTGCTATGCATCGAAAACCTTATTTCCTATCACTTTGAAAGTGACTAACGAATAACAAGATAAATAGTACGTTCGCCACGCTGAATATTCAGAGCCAATACGCCTTTGTGTTTATCCACTATTGCACGAAGCTCAGCAAGGTTTTTCACGCGCTGGCGGTTCACACCGATAATGATGTCACCTTGCTGTAATTGATATTGAGCAGCCGGAGAGTTATCTGCAACGCTCGATACTTTAACGCCTTGAATCGCATCACTTGGTGTCGTATTGCTTAATTCCGCACCCTTGAGCCCTTCGTGTAATGTTTCGGCTTTGGCTTTCATATTTGTAGATTCGCCAAGCGTTACATCAAAGGTTTTATTCTTACCATCTCGAACCACACCTAATGTGATTTCTTTACCTGCGCCCAGCGTTGCCACTTTTGCGCGGAGCTCTGAGAAAGTATTAATCTCTTTGCCGTTTACCGATACAATTACATCACCGGCTTTCAATCCAGCTTTATCGGCTGCGCTGTCTGGTACGACTTGGCCAATAAAGGCCCCTTTACTTGACTCGTAACCCAATGCATCAGCCAGCTCAGAGGTTACTTCACCGCCCTGTACACCCAACATGCCGCGTTTGACTTCACCAAACTCTAGAATTTGCTCGGTGAGGTTTTTCATCATGTTGGACGGAATCGCAAAGCCAATCCCCACGTTACCGCCGTTAGGGCCTAAAATCGCAGTATTAATACCGATCAGCTCACCATTAAGGTTGACCAATGCACCACCAGAGTTACCGCTGTTAATTGCGGCATCGGTTTGGATGAAGTTTTCGAAGTTTTCAACGTTTAAGCCACTACGGCCTAACGCTGAGACGATGCCCGACGTCACGGTTTGACCGAGTCCGAATGGGTTACCAATCGCAACCGTAAAGTCACCTACGCGAAGTTTGTCGGAATCTGCGACTTTAATTTGCGTTAAGTTTTTCGCTTTTTCTAATTTAAGCAACGCAACATCGGCCATCTCATCTCCGCCAACGAGCGTAGCGTCATACTCGCGACCATCATAGAGGCGAACTCGAATCTCATCCGCGCCCTTGATTACGTGGTAGTTAGTGACGATATGCCCTTTTTTCGCATCAATAATGACACCAGAACCTAAACCTCTGAACGGGCGCTCGCGCCTTTGCTCCATCGGAAAGTCCGGTCCAAAGAAGAATTGAAATTGTTCGGGAATACGGCTGGTTTGTACTTGTTTGCCTTCTACAGCAATACTCACAACAGCAGGGGTTACTTTCTCAAGCATGGGCGCCAAGCTAGGTAACTGTTGGCCATCCACATTTAAAGGTAATGCGGCGGTGGCTTGAACTGGCGCAATAATAGAGCCCAAACTCAGAGATAGAACGGTGAGCGCAAGCAGTGGTTTTTTCATCCAATAACTCCTCTTGAAACATGTCTGCCAAAAAGAAATATCCGAACGGTTAGTTCACTTTGTTAATAACTAATATAGGGCCTAGTTCGGATAATCAAAGGGGGAGGCAGTTCACATCCAAGTTAGAGCAAAGGTGAGAAGAAAAAGTTCAAAAAAGGGCCGATACAAATGTATCGGCCCTAGTAGGTAGAGGTAAGAGAAGGTTATGATGCTTTTGCGGTTACCGCTTCGGGAGCATTAATGATTTCTTTCTCTTGATCCTTTAAAAGACCCGTTGCGCCATTGGCGTAGTCTTTTGGCTGTTCGTTAAACTCTGGTTGATCTTCTGCAATAGCTTCAGAAGACATTGCCGTTTTCTTATCAAACGGGTTGTCTTGCTCTGGCAAGTTTGGCAAAAGCTCAGAAGAGGTCTTAGCCATATGTTGGTACAGCTTGGTGTAATCTTTACCTAGTGTATCCAACATTTCTGCGGTTTGTGCAAAATGATCGACGAGCTCTTGACGTTGTTGCTCTAGTTCAAACTTGGCCGCTTCAAGTTCTTTCTGCACAGACTTTTGTTTCTTGTATTCAGGGGTGGTTAGTCTACTAATGACTACGCCTACGATTGTACCGACCAGCAAACCCACAATGGCATAAATCCAAGGCATAACTGCTCCTTATAGTTGTTTTAACAAGTCTTTTACTACTTAGTTACACGCGGTGCTAGTCCATGTTACTATGGCTTGAACAGCCGATAAAGAAAAATAGCAGTATGTCTTCGGGGACTGATAACTACTTCTCTCTATTCTCAAAGTTGACCCCGAGGTAACCCTTTTCCCAGTACCTCTATACGACTTAATACGATGACACCACTACAACAATATCAAAAAGACATAGCAGAACACGGGTTTCAGCGTGATGAAGCTCAGTATCAAGCGGTCGTTGCATTAGATAAGCTTTACCATGCTATCGTTGAATTTCAGTCAGCTCCTGTGCCCCAGCTTTCCAAATGGCAAAAGCTCATGGGAAAAAAAATCGACATGCCTGAGCCCCCAAAAGGTCTTTACTTTTGGGGAGGAGTCGGACGCGGTAAAACGTACCTCATGGATGCGTTTTTTGATGCTTTACCAACCCAAAGAAAAATGCGCGTACACTTTCACCGCTTCATGTATCGAGTACATGATGAGTTGAAGCTGTTAGGTGATGTCGAAAATCCGCTAGCAAAAGTAGCGGATAAATTCAAAGAAGAAGCGGATGTGGTTTGCTTTGATGAATTTTTTGTCTCTGACATTACGGATGCGATGATCCTTGCAACGTTACTCCAAGAGATGTTCAAGCGGCAGATGATCCTAGTCGCGACTTCAAACATCGAACCGCAGAACTTATATCGTAATGGCTTACAAAGAGCGCGCTTTTTGCCTGCAATTGATATGATTTTGGCACGCTGTGACGTGTTGAATGTTGATAGTGGCGTTGATTATCGCTTAAGAACGCTTGAACAGGCCGAAATATACCATTATCCACTTGATGAACAGGCCAACATTAATCTCAACAAGTATTATCAGCAGCTGACGGGCGAACGTCAGATCGTCGCTCATCAAATCGAAATCAATCACCGTCAGCTTGAGGTAATTGAAGCGAGTGATGGGGTTCTGCATGCGTCTTTTGCTCAGTTATGCCAAACCGCTCGCAGTCAAAATGACTACATTGAGTTGTCCCGTATTTATCACACGGTATTACTGGCGGATGTTCAACAGATGAATCGTAAAATAGATGATGCAGCGAGACGTTTTATTGCACTGGTCGATGAGTTTTACGAGCGCAATGTGAAGTTGATTATTTCTGCTGAAGTACCAATGGAAGACTTATATACTGAGGGGCAGCTCGAGTTTGAATTTAAGCGCTGTTTGTCTCGGCTCACTGAGATGCAAAGTCATGAGTACCTCGCGCGTGAGCATTTGGCCTAAATCTAGTGGGTTCTTAAAAAGTGAAGAAAAAATTAGTGATTTGGCGCAAAAAAAGGTGATTTTTTCTTCGCTCTTCTCTATAATCCTGCGACCCACCGTTACTGCAGACCGGATTATCGAAGTTATTTCGAAATTGAAGGTCGAGAGTACCAACGACTCGAAGGGGTGATGACTGGGCTCTTAGAC
>NZ_WXWT01000289.1:0-6960 GCF_009904725.1 Vibrio sp. V43_P6S15P86 | reverse complement strand
GGCTTACGCTTCTCCTCGTTTTCTTCACTAATATTGATAACAAGATACCCCGCACAACTGTTAACAAATGGTTTTGCTATTGTTTCTTTTAAGAAACGGTCTGTTTCTTACATTAAATTTCTCAAATGTGAAAGATAAGTGACAGAAAAATAAAGAATTATTTTGTTTGTTGTTTATTGATTACGTATTGTTCGTCCGCCTGACATAGACGCCGATAAATGGACTGCTTATAGTGGCTCAAACGCCCATTACCGTCACTAAACGGTGATGTGAGCGAAGTACAATAACGAGAGATACGGATATGAAACAAAAGCAGCTGATTGACGAATTTAAAACTATCGTTGGGGAAGAAAATGTCCTAACCGACGAGGTTAAAACAAAATACTACCGCTCAGGTTTTCGCTCAGGTAGTGGCACTGCGCTTGCTATCGTGTTTCCTAATACTCTTGTAGAACAATGGAAGATAATTAAACAGTGCGTTGAAGCAAACTGCATTATTATTATGCAGGCTGCCAAAACGGGTTTAACAGAAGGCTCAGCTCCAAGTGGTAATGATTATGACCGTGATGTGGTTGTGATCAATATTACCAAAATCAAGAAGATTCACTTATTAGATGGCGGTAAGCAGGCGGTATGCTTGCCTGGTGCAAGTTTGCACTCATTGGAAAAAGAATTGAAGGCGGTGAACCGAGCGCCGCACTCTATCATCGGTTCTTCATCATTAGGTGCCACTGTGGTTGGTGGTATCGCCAATAACTCAGGCGGTGCGTTAGTCAAGCGTGGTCCTGCTTACACGGAACTGGCGATCTATGCGCAGGTCGATAAGCAAGGCCAGTTACACCTGGTTAATCACCTTGGTATTGAAGGGTTAGGTGAAACGCCAGAAGAAATTCTGACAAACCTGCAAGAAGGAAACTTTGACCCAGCGAAGATCATTCATGACGAGCGAATGGCATCAGACAAAGAATACGATGAACGTGTTCGAGACGTGACTTCTGACATTCCTTCTCGCTTTAATGCCGATGAACGTCGATTATTTGAAGCCAGTGGCTGCGCTGGTAAATTGGGTGTTTTCGCCGTTCGAGTTGATAGCTACCCAGTACCCGAAAAAGAGCAGGTTTTTTACCTTGGCACCAATGATCCTGCGAAACTGACGAAGCTGCGAAAAGATTTCTTATCTACGTTTGAGAACTTGCCTGAGATGGGAGAATACTTGCATCGAGATATCTTCAACATGGCAGAGAAGTACGGCAAAGACGTCTTTTTATCCATCGACTTATTAGGCACAGATAAACTGCCAAAAATGTTTGCACTTAAAGCTAAAGTAGAAAATTTCTTAGAGCGCGTCCCGTTTGTTAGTAAATATCTGCCGGATACCATTTTGTACTACGCGAGTAAGTTGTTCCCACAACATTTACCAGAACGAATGCTGGATTTCCGCGATAAGTATGAGCATCACCTGGTATTAAAAATGAGTGATAGTGGTATTGCTGAGGCACAAAAATACCTCAAAGAAGTTTGGGCAGTTGAAGATGACTGTGATTTCTTCGAGTGTACGCCGGAAGAGGGTAAAAAAGCTTATTTACATCGCTTTGCAGCAGCAGGTGCAGCAATTCGTTACGAGACGATTCACCGAAAAGACGTAGAAGACATCGTTGCACTTGATATCGCATTGCGACGTAATGATGAAGAGTGGCTAGAAACTTTACCGGAAGCGGTGAGTAAGAACCTTGTTCAAGCGCTCTATTATGGTCACTTTATGTGTTATGTATTCCATCAAGATTACATTTTCAAAAAAGGGACCGACACGAAGTTGATGAAAAAGCTGATGCTAGAACACCTCAATAGCCGTGGTGCTAAATACCCAGCAGAACATAATGTGGGTCACTTGTACGAAGCTGAAAATTCGCTGCAGAAGTTTTACCACGAGCTAGATCCAACCAACACCTTTAACCCTGGTATTGGCAAAATGGACAAATACAAGCGCAATTGTAACTGCTGTGCGTAATTTGCTATCTCACCGTGATTAATATCGTTGATCATCGTTAAAATAATGAGCATAAGATAAGCCCTGATGACACTCGTGACATCAGGGCTTCGTGTTTTGGGGCTTTTTATTGATGACTGGTATTGACGTCGAAACAACGGTTAAATAGCGCGTACCGCGGCGGCTGCGATGATGCCAGCTGCAATTGCGGGCAGAGGCTTTTTCACGATGAACATGACGACAGCAGTAGAAAAAAGTGCTGCTCTAGCACCGTAATCACCCTCAACCGCTAGTGGGGCTAAAAGGGCAACCAATACGGAACCTGACATCGCAGTAATGAAACGTTGAACCCGTTCGCTAATTGGAATGAATGACATGACATATACTCCGCCCCAGCGGGTTATGAGCGTGACTAACGCCATAGCGATGATGATAAGCAGTGTGCCACCTACGCTCGTTTCGATGTTCATGCTTTTTTCTCCTTCCAACAAGCACCTAAGACTCCACCAGTAATGGCGCCAACCACTACGTGGCTATTCTCTGGTAAATACCAATACGCCAACATAGAAGAGGCTGCTGCTGTGGCCCAAATCGCAAAGATTCTTAAGTCTTTCGGCCCTGCCACCACCATAGACAGCAGGAAGCATCCCATAACCATATCGAGTCCGAGGCTCACCGGGTCTTTGATTGCGTTACCAAAATAAATGCCGATCCAGGTGCCGACAACCCAAAACGACCACATCGCTAAGCCGCCGCCAACAAGCAAACCAAAACCTGGTTCTTTTCTACCAAATGCATTGAGTGCCATTGCCCAGTTTGCGTCTGATGCTACCAGCATTACGCCGTAACGTTTTGTCGGTGGGAGTTGTCGTAACCATGGATAAAGCGTAGCGCCCATCAAGAGGTGACGAGCATTAATAGCAAATACAGTAATAAGCACTGGAATCAGAGGTACTTCTGCTCCCCACATTTCTAGCGTGGCAAATTGTGAAGCACCGGCGAAGACCAGTGTGCTCATCAACATAGTGGGAAATACATCTAGTCCAGTTTGTACGGCGGCAACACCGAATGCGAGGCCAAATATGACCACAAACATGGACAGAGGTAAAAGTTGGGTGAAACCGTTCCACACGTCGACTCGAGTAAATTCGTGCAACTCAGATGAGGAACGCTGAAGATGTTGAGTATTTTCTGTCATAGAGATACCTAGCCAGCAGGCAAAAAGGGCAGTGCCATATGAATGCGTTTGTTATTCTTTTGTAAACTTCATGTTTAACATCAATTGAAAGGGCTTTCAAACACTAAGTGCTATATAAAATTGAGCCATCCAAGCGGCTTTAAGAAACAGAGTGTAGAGAGTCGCACTTGGTAGTGCTAAAGGAGAGTAAAATAACAGAAATAGTAAGCTCTGTTTAATTGATAACATCACGAGCTAGTACAGATTAGTAAATAAGAAAGAAAGCGAGCACGAGGCTCGCTTTTTCGCTCTGTTACGAATAACTGAGTAGGTTTATTTTACGTAGACACGAGGGTTCGCGCTTCCCCAAACCGTGTATAGCTCAGGGAAGATGACTTCTGCGTGTTTTTCCATCTCAGCAGCTGAAATCGTTTTGCCTTGTTGGGAGCCAAACAAAACAACTTCAGAACCAGGCTCAACATCTTTGATACCTGTAACATCTACCATTGTAGTGTTCATTGAAGCAACGCCCGCAACTTTTGCACGTTGGCCATTGATCAGAACTTCTGCTGTATTCCCCATTTTTCGTGGATAACCATCAGAGTAACCAACAGGAATGTTCGCCATTAAGCTTTCTTTGCTTGTTGTGTAGCTGCTGTCGTAACCGACTGTGCTATTTTTTGGCAGGTGGTGAACGGATGCCACGCGTGTTTTGAAAGACACGATAGAAGGGTACTCAGGGTTAGTTGGTAAGTCTCCGTATAAAACGCCACCAGGACGAACCATATCAAGCTGCGCCTCAGGAACATTAAGCGCGGTGTAAGAGTTAGCTACGTGCAGTAAAATGTTGTCGCGTTTTAGATTCGCTTCTTTAATCAGCCATGTAGAACTGTCTTTGAATGAAGCTAATTTTTGGCGCACGTCGTCTGCATTGTAGTTAGGGAAATGAGTCATGATGCCAACAATATTAACGCCAGCTTGTTGAGCGATTTCTAGCGCTTCTTGCTTGCCCGCTTTTGTTGTCATATCAACGCCATTTCGTCCCATACCACCATCGTTAAGAGCAAGGTGAACTTTGATTTCTTTATCCACTTTCTCTGCTAGCTTAGACAGTGCTTTGGCTTGCTCTGCAGTACCAATCAGCTCTTCGATATTTAGGCCGATTGCGGCTTCGATCTCGCCAATATCCGCCGAGCGTACACGCATAAGTTGACCTTTAAAGCCACTGTCGCGAACGGTCTGTGCTTCGGCGTTACTTGCAACGGCAACGCAAGGGATTTGTTGTTCGATAATAGTCGGCATCAGGCCCGCGATGCCATTACCGTATGCGTCGGCTTTCATCACGGCGCAGATTTTCGTTTTGCCATCCATGTGCGATTTAAACTGCTCAATATTATCGCGGAATTGACCTAAGTTTATTTCCAGCCAAGCGTTAGCGCCTTGAACTTGTTCTGCTTTTACTACAGTGTTGCTAATTTGAAGAGGGGCAGCAGTAGCTTGCATCGCAGGAGCAACGGTTGCAGCAGCGATAGTCAGTGATAGTAAGGTTTTATTTAAGCGCATAAAGTCTCCGTACGCGTTTTTTGTATTGGTTATGTTATTGAGTACTTGGGGAAAGTACCTGACGAAGTAAAACGCTCCAAGTAGTGCTTTGGAGCGTTTTTGAAGATCATGATTCAATATACCTCAGTGATTGCACTCAATTTGTGCAAATCGAGGTTGATTCAATATCAACTAAGGTATCAACTGAGTTTAACTCAGTTTAAAGCGGCTCATTACATCTTTAAGAGAAATTGACAGCTGGCTTAGCTCACGACAAGCCTGTGCGGTTTGCTCTGAGCCCTGTGATACTTCTTGAGATGCCAAGTGTATGTTTTCAATGCTACGGTTAAGCTCTTCTGCAACAGAGTCTTGCTGGTTACAAGCCGTGGCAATTTGGGTGCCCATGTCTGAGATATCAGAAATCGAGTGTTCAATGTCGCTCATCAGCTGTTTTGATTGAATGCCTTGCTCTGCACATTCTGAGATACTGGTTCTAGAAAGTTCTGTCGCAGATTTCGCGTCTTTTGCAAGCGATTGTAGCTGTTCAATGATCGACGTAATTTCGCTGGTTGAATCTTGCGTACGGCCTGCAAGCGTTCGAACCTCGTCCGCAACCACGGCAAAACCGCGACCAGACTCACCAGCACGCGCAGCTTCAATGGCTGCATTAAGAGCAAGTAGGTTGGTTTGATCGGCAATGTCACGGATAACATCAACAATAACGTTAATTTTATTCGATTGCTGTTCAAGCTCTGCCACAGTATCGCCCGCAGCACCAATTACGTTTGAAACTTCATGAATCGCGTCAACCATGCCTTGCGTTTCACGAACACCGTGTTGTGTACGACGGTTTGCTTCGTTAGCTTGGTTCGCTGAATCTTCAGTATTACGTGCAACATCGGCTACTGCTGCTTTCATTTCTGTCATTGCCGTAGCAATGTGTGTAATTTGCAATTGTTGATCCTTCATACCAGATGCAGAAATATCGGAGATTTGATTCATCTCTTCTACTGCACTGCTTAACTGTGTGACCGCAGCAATCACGTTGTCGATAACTTGGCGCAAGTCATCTTGCATCTTAGTGGTCGCATCTGCCAGCTCACCTAGCTCGTCATTGCCGATGGCTTTACGATCGATGTCGTTTGATAGGTCACCTGTTGCGATGGCATTTGCTTGCTCGACAACAAGTTTTAGTGGGCCACAGATAAGGCGTGTCAGCACGTACGTCATGCCTACCATGATAAGTAGAATAATCACGTTGCTCGCAATTGACGAGTTACTCAATCCATTTACAGAAGAAAGAATATGAGTTTTGTTACTGTCCATAGCATTTTTAAGTAGACGGATCAGTTCACCGAGCTCAGAGTCAACCGCTTCGAAAGCAGGTAAAGAGTTCGCCAAAATAGGGTGGGCCTTGCTTTTGTCGTTGGCTAGCATCGCTTCGTTGTACTGATCCATAGTAACCAAGTACTTTTTCCACTGACGCATAAGGCGCTGGTAAGTTTGTTGCTCTTCACCAGGCCAAATCGTTTCACCGTAAGAATCGAGCTCTTTGCTGATCTTTTCACGTTCGCGAATGTTGCTGGCAATTTTGTTTCTGATTTGGTCTGCGTCTTCATAAGTGTATGTCGCAAACTGAGCTCGGCGCCAGCGAGACAAGTGATCTCGGATCGAATCTACTCTTTCCATAGCAGGAAGCGTATCATCGGTATAGTTTAAAAGCTCAGATTTAATGCTTTTGAGCTCTGTAGATAAAAACACGCCAAACGCAATGTTGACGATGGCAATGAGTAAAAACGATAGCGATATCTTTTTCGCTATAGAAAGATTCTTGATAGACATTAGTGATATACCTTGTTTTTCTTATGGTGTGTCGCCAAAGTAAACCACGTCCTTATATGTGATATATGTCCATTAAATTACTGCAACGAGTGTAAGCTATCATTATTTATTGATATTTTCGATAATGTATTGAGCTTTTTTTGAAAATAAAAAATGTCAATGATTTTATAAAGGTACGACCACATTCGATGCAAAGTTATCGGTAACAAAATATGATATTTCGTGTGAAACAGTGCCAAGAGTAGGGGCTCCAATTGTTACAGATGTTACAGAGCTAAAGAGAGTGGTGACTACGATCCGCGTTAGTCAGGCGTTTACAAGCTAAGCAGTTACGGGCATCAACATGTGTGTGATTTAAAGTTGATGAAAGCTAACGAGTGTTTCTTGGCCTAATTGAATGCCAATTGTACCG
>NZ_WXWT01000188.1:7071-12121 GCF_009904725.1 Vibrio sp. V43_P6S15P86 | reverse complement strand
ATATTTTCCTCTGTTCTTAGATTTAATTAATAAACCCGTTCTCGTCGTGGGTGGCGGTGAGGTGGCAAGCCGAAAGGTGGAAGCGTTGCTAAAGGCTGGGGCGGATGTGACTATCGTTTCTCCGACGTTGGTTGATTTTCTGTCTAAGCTTGCTTCTGAGCATCAACTGCGCTGGGTACAACGTTTCTATTCGAGTGACATTGTCACTAAAAGCTTTGTTCAAGTGTGGGCGACGACAGACAATCCTGAGCTAAATCACCAAGTGTACAAAGATGCCAAAGAGCTAGGCATCTTGGTTAACGTTGTGGATGATAAGCCTTATTGTGATTTCATCACGCCGTCTATGATTAATCGTGGCCGCATCCAAATCGCTATCTCTAGTGGTGGAGCTTCGCCAGTTTTAATTCGAAACATCCGTGAAAAACTTGAATCGATACTGCCACAAAACATGGGGTTGATGGCGGATTTTGCTAACTCAAAGCGAAACTCAATTAAAGAGGCGCTGCCTAGCGTCGATTTACGTCGTAAGTTTTGGGAGCAATTCTTCTCGAATCCTGAGGTTGAAAACGCGCGAGATAATAGAGAGTTAGAAACGATTTACCAAGCGACCATGGCAACACCTTTGGATGAAAAAGGAAGTTGTACTTGGATACAGGTAGGGAAAGACGTTGAGATGTTGCCAATTAAGGCCGTGCGCTACATGCAACAAGCCGAGCTAGCACTTTACTCAACTCGATGCGAAGCGAACGTGTTAGAGCTAATACGAAGAGATGCAGAGCGAGAAGCTTTCTCCAGCGCAGCTGAACTTTCGGATATGCTGGCCAAGGCTAAAGCTGAAAAGCTTCGAATTTGCGTGTTCATACCACAAGGAACGAGCGAATTCGTATTGCTGCAAGGGCAGGACTTAGTTATCTAGCAATGCCAAATGCTAAAGTGGATACGTAGTTCGTTACACTAAAGCCAATAAAAAACGCCAGCGGATTATGCGCTGGCGTTTTTATTTACTTCTCAGATTGATTAATCACGGAAGTTGTTAAACTGGAATGGGATACCCATCTCTGCTTCACGAATCGCTGCCATTGTCGCTTGCAGGTCATCACGTTTCTTACCAGTAACACGTACTTTGTCGCCTTGAATAGAAGCTTGTACTTTTAACTTTGCGTCTTTGATAAGTTTCACTACTTTTTTGGCTGTTGGTGTATCGATACCTTGGCGGAAAAGCAGAGTTTGGTGCCAGTTCTTACCAGTTACATCTGGGTCCTGTGCATCCATTGCGTTTGCATCAATATTACGCTTTGCCAAGTGGCCACGTAAAATATCGCGCATTTGCTTAAGTTGGAAGTCACCTTCCGCAGACATTTTTACGTTTTCTTCTACTAGCTCAAAGCTCGCATTAACGTTGCGGAAATCGAAACGAGTAGACAATTCACGGTTAGCATTATCAACGGCGTTACGTAGTTCAACCGTATCGATTTCAGAAACAATATCAAACGATGGCATGAAGATTCCTTGATTATTTTGTTATAGGGACTTTCGGGATTTAACGGCGTTTGCCAGCATATCTAGCATTGTAGCAGTATCTTCCCAGCCTAGGCATGGGTCTGTAATAGATTGACCATACGTTAGGTTGTTGATGTCAGTCATTGGCTGATTGCCTTCAAGAATAAAGCTTTCAGCCATGATACCCGCAATACGAGTACTGCCTGACTTAATTTGGTTACAAATGTCTTGAGCAACGTCGATTTGTTTTCTGTGCTGCTTCTGACAGTTTGCGTGGCTGAAATCCACAACCAAACGTTGTGGCAAGCCAAACTCGGCTAGAGCATCACACGCTTGTTTTACTGACGCTTCATCAAAGTTAGGGCCTTTCTCTCCGCCGCGTAAAATAATATGACCATATGGGTTACCACTTGTACGGTAAACCGTCATGCGGCCATTCTTATCAGGAGAGTAGAAGTAATGCGAGGCTTTCGATGCGCGAATTGCATCAATTGCAATTTTTACGTTGCCATTTGTGCCATTTTTGAAACCAACTGGGCAAGACAGCGCCGATGCCATTTCACGGTGAATTTGCGATTCTGTTGTACGAGCACCGATCGCGCCCCACGTGATCAAATCCGCTATGTATTGACCAGTAATCATATCAAGAAACTCAGTAGCAGTCGCAAGACCAAGCTTGTTGATATCCAGTAGTAGTTTACGTGCTTTATGGAGACCAGCTTCAAGCGCGTAAGAGCCATCTAGGTTAGGGTCGGTAATTAAACCTTTCCAACCAACTACTGTACGAGGCTTTTCAAAGTAAGTACGCATCACGATAAACAGTTCGTCTTTGTACTTGTCTTGGATTTCACTCAGGCGAGTGGCGTAATCAATGGCAGCTTCAGTGTCGTGAACAGAACACGGACCTACAATCGCAAGAAGGCGATCGTCTTCACCCGATAAAATGTTTTCAATCTGACGACGAGATTGAGCGATACGGTCTGCAACGTCATCCGTAATAGGATGTACACTACCTAGCTCTGCTGGGGTAGGCATTGGACCCAAAGGTTGGGTTCTCAATTCATCTGTTTTTATAGGCATGTTATAGCTTTATTCTCTATTGCGAAGGGGTAAAGATAACGGAATTACAGGCAGGAATAAACCGTTTCACGGGAATCTTCGCCAGGAAATACCGAATTGTATACAAAGGTGTAGGTATTCATTTAAATGACTTATGTATAAATGACAAAACTTGATCATTAAATCAATATATACATTTGAATTTATAACCATTTTATCTATCTCGCTGTAAGGTAATCTAAGTAACTGCGATAAACTTCATACCTTACGGGTGACGCCGTCACTTTATGAGGGTTAAATAACTCGTGAGATCGAGCTTTTGTTAACATTTCTTTGACATCTATTTCTTTCGTTGATTAACTGGTCTGACTAGATTGGTAAGGAGACCAAAATGTTATCAGCTCTACGTCGTGCGAATTTGTATCTAAATCTGTTTGGCTTTTCGAAAGTGCCGCTGATTTGGCTTTGCCACCCTAAAATCATTGCGATAGATAGCAAGCATGTTGAGGTTCGTATCCCATTGCGCAGAAGAACGAAGAACCACCTGAATAGCATGTATTTCGGCGCTTTAGCCGTTGGCGCTGATGTTGCTGGTGGTTTTCTTGCTATGAGTAAAGCGCAAGAAAAGGGAGAAGCGATCTCGCTAGCATTTAAAGGTGTGAAAGCCGAGTTTTTAAAGCGCCCGGAAGCCGATGTGCACTTTGTTTGTAACGATGGTCATGTCATTGATGAGATGCTCGAGCACACCTTGGCAACGGGTGAACGAGTAAATCGTGACGTAAAAATTGTCGCGCTGTGTCCTAACTTACATGGTGACGAGCCAATGGCTGAATTCTCGCTTACTCTTTCGATAAAAAAAGCAGCCCAACAAAGAAAAGAGGCTGCCTAGTGGTTTGTAGCTCGTTTGTTTAAAGGCGTTGGCTTAATTGAGTTCAATCTTCTCGATAGAGACGATTTTAGAGCGATTTAAGACCACTTTCCAGCGGTAATAAACAGGCTCATCGGTGTGGTTGTCCTCTTTGACAATCACATTGAGCAAATGACGTTTCTCTACTGACTCTTTGGTTACTTGACCTTCATTTAAACGGTAAACTCGGTTTGAGCTTTTATCCATCAAGCGGATGATAGGGCGCAAACTGATGTTCAATGTTTCTCTCGTTTGTTCGTAACCACTCAAGAAAAGAGAGGTCGCCATTTCGGTTTTCTCGTGATAATGAAGAATCTGCTCTTCACGTTGCACGACGCGCTTTTTCCGTATTCTTTGAATCTTATCCGGCAAGCTACTTAAGGTACGATAATCGAGCCACTCCAATTTTTTGCCAACCACTTTTTTCGTCGTTGGGTCAACGTACTTCTTACGCCATTTTGGCTTGCCTTTACGGATCCATCGCCACATGGCATCGCGTAAATCATCTTTAAAAATTTCTCGTAAAGCGTAAATAAAAGACATCGCGATAATGAATGAGGCAGAAATTTCCCCTAGATAATCGCGAGCGAGAATCACGGTCGAGGTCACGACAACCATCACCAAACCTGTTGCAATACCTTTTATAGCGCGCTTAATGTTGTTACCCATCGATATGGTTTCTTCACGAAGCACGATAGGGTGTTCAATCAATCGCCTTAGCAAGCGCATTTTGTTAGATAGGCGAGTAACGTCTTCAACGACTCTTGATGAGTTGTATTTGTTGAGTTTACGATGGGCTTGCTCTTTCTCACATAGCGTGATCAGACGCTTTTTTATCGTGCCATAGTCGCCTTCACGTGGTAGATGGGCCACCAGTGACAGGAACTTTTGCTCGGTATACCAAGACAGATAGTTATCGATGTTAACGTAGTAGCGTTTTAAGTTCTCTTCATAAGGAATAGAACGCCGCAAGCGCTTTAAGATCTCAAGCGTGAGCTCGATAACTTCGTCCACTTCATCTTCCGTTACGGAGTTGTTCTCATGCTTGTTTAAACTTGCTACCGCTTTGTCTAGCGCGATAACGTATTGGTAAGCGAACAAACTCAAACTTACTCGGTATTGCTGATTAGACAGGCGTCCACGTTTGGCAAGTCGACTGTGTACTAGCGGAAGAAGGATTTCAGTACTGTAATAAGAGCGTTGCTGTGTGATTGAAGTGTAATAAAATTCGGATTCACTGATGATATCGGCGTTTAAACCAAGCTCACCAGGTATAAAAAAGTAAATATCTAGGTCGACACTTTTGCTCTTTGCGAGTGCATGACTGATTTTTAATGTTATTGAGTCTTGTTTATCGACGGTGACCAAAGAAAGCTCCTGACTTTGTTAAAGCATTCTTAACTTATGCGTACTGTTGAGCAGGTAAGCATAAAAGTGCTAAAAGAGTGACTGGGGCATATAGCTGAACGACAACAGCATAACAGAGCACTATGCTTTTCTCTCTGATTTTCTTGTTAGTTTAGGTATAATTCCACGTAAATTTAAAAAGAGACAAAATCAATGATTAAAATTGGTCAAATTAAC
>NZ_WXWT01000188.1:0-7050 GCF_009904725.1 Vibrio sp. V43_P6S15P86 | reverse complement strand
GGTTCTGTTCTACTGCCTAATAAGTATGTACCAGAGGGTACTGAAATTGGTGATCATGTAGACGTATTTTTGTACTTCGATTCAGAAAGCCAGCTTGCTGCGACCATTGAAAGACCTATTGCCCAAGTGGGTGAATGGGGCTTAATGAAGATTGAGGGCGTCAACGCGACAGGTGCTTTTGTAAATTGGGGCATCAAAGAAAAGGATCTACTTATTCCTTTTAGTGAGCAACGCACTCGCTTCTCTGCGGGACAAACTATTCTTGTCTATGTATATACTGACAAAGCGTCAGGCCGCATTGTTGGTACGACTAAGTTCAACAAATGGTTAGACAAAACTCCTGCGAATTATGAAGTTAACGAACAAGTTGATTTGATCATCGCAGAGCGCAGTCAACTTGGCTACAAAGCGATTGTTAACGGTAAGCATTGGGGCATGATTTTCCCATCAGATGTGTTTGGTAAGCTTTACATCGGTAAGAAACTGAAAGGCTTTATTAAGCAAATTCGTGAAGATGGCAAAATCGATCTCGCGCTACAAAAAGTCGGCGTGGCAAAAATGGACGATCTTTCTAGCAAGATTCTTGATCTGTTAGAGAAGAAGGGTGGCTTTTTACCTTTGAACGATAAGTCTTCTCCTGAAGCGATTTTTGACGCTTTCCGTACAAGTAAAGGTACTTACAAAAAGACCATTGGTGGATTGTACAAGCAGGGCAAGATTGTTATCGAGAAAGACGGTATTCGTCTGGCGTAACCCAAGCTCACGTATAGCGGATCTGCAGCCAAAAAAACGGCCCAAACTTTTCCTTTTTTTGGGCCTAGGGGAAACGGCTCCGCAGAGCCTGCGCTAAACTTTTTCCAACAATAATTTTGTTGGGAACATAGAGAGAAATGCCATATCAAAGCATTACTTTGATACAACTAGTTTAGTACAGCGTGTCCGGATCGCTAGCGAGCCCAGTTGCTTTCATACTTACGAATTAAAAAGCCATCGCAAATACGATGGCTTTTCATTTATTTATGATTCGTTACTTCTTTAAAATAAGTTCTTATCTCGTACTAATTCGCGAGGAAGACCATTCTTTATTCTGTTGCTTACCCACTTTCCAAGGCCAATGACTGCGCCTTGATAGGTAACAAGTACTTCGCCTTTACCTGTTTTCATTCCCTCAGGAATCGTTTGTGGGCGAACATCACGTCCCATGTACCATTCGCGCGCTTCTTCAATGGTTAGCTCGATGGCGTTTGCCTCAGAGCCTGTCGCTAATGCCGTTGCCACCTGATGCTGCCAACGGTAGCCATTTTTATGGGCTTCCGCGATCTTGATACCCATACGGGAGAAGCGTAATTCGCCGATCATTGGCTCTAAAGCATTAGGGAACAACCAGACATCTTTATCGCGAAGCCATACAGAATTGTCATTCGGAAGTTCAATACCTAACGCACTTTGCAGCTGTTGGGCAATTTCAATCGATTCTTTTTTCGATGCTTTGGTAAACGGGAACTTGCCCATGTGCTTTTTGACCTTTGGTGGTTCAACAGCAGCCAGTTTATGAATTCTTGCAACAAAGAACCCTTCGCAGTCGTAGACCTGTGGAAAGATATGCAAAAAACCTTCTTCAGTCAGAGCAGCATTTGCGTTTTCAAACAAGGTCTCAAGGCTTTCAAACTCAACGGCATCACCAAAGGTTTCTTTCAAGTGATGACAAACTTGTTGGTTTTCTTCTGTACTGAGCGTACATGTTGAGTAAACCATCACACCACCGGGCTTTAGTGCATGGAAGGCGCTTTCAATAAGATCTTTCTGTGTGTCAGCGATGTCGAGCACGGAAGCTTGCGTCCAGTTTTTCATTGCATCTTCGTCTTTGCGAACGGTGCCTTCGCCGGAGCAGGGCGCGTCGAGCAGAACCGCATCAAATTGTTCTGGTAGCCAACCACCAAAAACGCGCCCGTCGAAGTTACTTAGTGCGGCGTTACGTACACCACAACGTTCCACGTTGGCATGCAGCACTTTTACACGACTTGCGGCGTATTCATTGGCCACGAGAACGCCTTCATTGTTCATTAAAGCCGCGATTTGAGTGGTCTTTGATCCTGGTGCAGCTGCTGTATCTAACACGGCATCGTACGATTCGTCATTCATAAACAGCGCAGATACTGGCATCATTGAACTGGCTTCTTGAATGTAGAATAAGCCTGACATGTGCTCTGCGGTGTTGCCTAATGGTACAACTGACTCGTCCGCTTCAATCCAAAACCCTGTGTCACACCAAGGCACAGGGGAAAGCTTCCAGCCTTTTGCGTCTGCACGTTCTAGAAACGCTTCAACGCTGATCTTCAACGTATTAACTCGAATACTTTTGCGCAGTGGCTTTTGGCAAGACGCGATAAAGTCTTCCATGTTGAGGTTAGCAGGAAGGATAGTTTGGATTTTTTCCAGAAACGCGTCTGGAATGTAAACATTAGGATGCAATGTGGGATCTCGTTTGCAGAATTTGTGGCAAATAATATACGAAAGCGAAGCAGAAACGAATAGTGACAAGGGCCGAGCAATAAAAAAGAGCAGCGATTGCTGCTCTTTTAAAGTGATCAAACTTCAATTGTATGTGAATTGAGCTTTATTCTACGGCTTAGGAATCGCTGTACGCCATTGAGTCCAACCTTCTTCAGCTTGTGGATACAAAAAGAAAGATTGCCCACTTTTTGCCGCTGGTGGAATAGTCGATTGCTCTGGCGTTGAAAACGCAATTCCTCCGCGAACTAAACTATCAAATGTGCCCGCTTTGATGTTCGCACCAGTAATTCCGATAGAGACATCTACTCCTGAAACATTCCAAAACACACTGTTTTGACGAACGAGGTAAGCATATTCAGGCTGTATCTTGATGGTCGTGAGGACGCGATCGGCAAATTCTCCTAGGCTCACGTCGGTTACTTGGCCGACTTCCATCTGGCGGTAGAGAATAGGCGTTCCGACTTGTACTGAGCCTCGTTGTTCACTTTGTAAAGTAAACATCATGCCCTGAACACGTTCTGAACCGTTTTCCAACTGAAAATCAAATTTAGCTTTACCTTTACCTGGCTCAACACTGATGGATTTCGACACCAATGCGCCAAGGTTTTTCACACCCCCTAAGCCAATCTCTGGCTCAGTTAGCCAAAAATGTGAGCCTTCAACCGCAATGTTTTCTACGTATTCAGGTAGAATTCTTGCGGTAATTTCAACCATATTGCGACGAAAATTCGGTACAACCAGTGTGACTTCACCAACTTTGACGCCTTGATACTCTATCGGCATTCCTTTGGCAATTTCTTGTGAGCCGTCTGTTTCTAATGCAATAACGCGCCCAAATTTGCGTGCGGTTTTTTGATCTGTATATAACTTCCAGTTGTCTCCAATTTTGTTTTCAACGCCAGGAACAGAGTCAAAAGCGATGCCACCTTCGATTAATGATTTTAAAGGGTGAGCTTTCACACTCACACCGGCTAGCGATGCATCTATCTCGATCCCTGAACGGTTCCAAAAGACGGTTTGCGGTGTTACGAGGTAAGCAAAGCGGTTTTCGATGGTTGCTTTAATTAACACACCGCCATCAACCAATTGGAAATCGGAGACGTTACCAACAGGAAGATTACGATAGAGCAGAGGGCTGCCTTTGGAAATCGGCGGCAATTCAGAAGCAAACAGTGTGAGTGCTCTAGAGCCACTTTGGTTGTACTGTGCTAGTTCTGCCAATGATTCGTTTTGGAACAGTTGATACTCTTTTTGAATATCTTGCTTGCCTTCGCTTACAAAGCTAATGGACCCAGTTAACAACTGTTTTGCCGGAGGAACGGTAACGCTGAGGCCCGATTCCGTTAACTCTGCAGAGGCACTTCCGGTTACATAAAAACGGTTGTTTGATTTGATCAGGTGTTTGTATTCATGATCAATCAATACGTCCATAAATACTTCATGTTGCGATTTTTTACCTTCTTCAACTAAGCCTACGTTGATAATTGAACCGACCACGATGCCTTTGTAAAGCACGTTGGCACCGCTATCTAGGCCAAACGAGTTGTCAGACACTAAACGAATAGCGATGGACTTTTCTTGCTGTTGGTTAAAAACGTTTTTACGAATGGCAGTAAAGCGGCGAGAGCGATCACCGGCACCTGGCACAATGGTTAAGAAGTTTCCTCTCACGAGATTGGCAATGTTTTCAACACCAGAGAGAGACACTTTTGCTTCTTCTAAGACGAATCGGGTACCTGTCGTCAGCATGTCACTGAAAGCTGGTTGAATTGCAGCTGACGCTAATATCACTTCTCGCCCTTCGGATAGGTTTAAGTCTGTAACTTGGCCAATTTCGATTCCGCGATACATAATGGGTGCGCCTTCGCCACTGATTTTACTGTCATCAGGGAGGACGATTTTAACAGCGATACCTCGACCTGCAGTTTTCAAATCTTTATACAGACGGAATTCAGTGTTCTCTTCTACAGGCTCACCGTCATCCGGAGAGTCGACGGCGATCGCGCCTCCGAGTAGAGCACTCATACTTTCTAGCCTTACATCGACGCCTTCAAAACCGATGCTGGCACCGATTCCACTAACGTTCCAGAACCGACTGCGGTTGTTAATGATATGTCGGTATTGATCCTGAATGTTGGCTTGAATCGTGATAGATTTTGCGTCTTCATCCAGCTGGTAGCTGTAGACTTCACCGATTGGAATTTTCTTATAAACAATTTGAGATCCAATCGACACACCACCTAAATCACGGCTTTTGAGCTTAATATTCAAGCCTTGAGAAACGCGTAAATCTGTTGGGGCAGAGTCTAACGCATGGAATGTTGTCTCAAACTCTTGACCATCTCCGGGCTGAATCGAGATGTAGTTACCTGAGACGAGCGCATCTAGTCCGGAAACTCCCGTTAGGCTAGCTGTTGGTTTTACTAACCAAAAGCGTGTTTTATCGTTCAGTAACTTTGCAGCTTCAGGGTAGATATCGGCATCAACATAAATACTGCCGAGATCTTCAGTGAGGTTAATGTCTCTCACCATACCGACTTCTAGCCCTTGGTAACGGATAGTGGTTCGCCCGGCGACCAAGCCAGCAGCGTCAGAAAAATAGATTTGCACCCGTTGTCCGGCATCGTGTATCGACTTCACCACAAGCCAGCCAGCTAAGACCATAGTCAAAATTGGCAAAAGCCAAAGAGGAGATATGCCTTTGCTCCGCTTTACATCTGGTACGTATGACGTTTGAGAACTGTTCTGATCACTCATTCATTGACTCTTTTTCTGATTGTGTTGGGCCTGTTTGGTCCCAGATTAGCCTTGGATCAATACTTTCCGCTGCAAGCATGGTCAATACCACGACAACACCAAAGGCCACGGCGCCATATCCTGGTGTGAAATCAAGTATCTGACCACGATCGACTAAGGTCATCATGATAGAAATAACAAACAAGTCCATCACAGACCATTTACCGATCCATTTAACAACAAAGTAAACCATCATTCGTTGTCTCTTAAACACCGAACGTTTGAATTGAATGCAAAGCATGATGTAGGCAAGGCCAAGTATTTTTACAACTGGCACAACAATACTGGCCACAAAAATGATCACTGCGATGCCATACATACCGCTTTTTACCAACCCAGCTACGCCTGAGAAAATGGTATCTTCCAAACGTTTGCCATTGGTCAGCAAGATGGAAATAGGAATTAAGTTGGCTGGGAAAATCGCTATCGTTGCCGCAATGAGGTAAGCCCACGTCTTCTGAATGGAGTTGGGCTTGCGATGATATAACTCGTGGTGACAACGCCGACAATGCTCGCCTTCAGGTTGAGACAAGTGGCACTCATGGCAATGCACGTCTTTGTGTTCAAAGGAGTAAAGGCTTTCTGGTTTCCAGGCTTCCCAGTAACGACGCACACTGATTCGAGAAACTAACAAAACGGTAAATATCTGCAAAAGAACCAGACCAATTAACCCTGGGCCTACAAAAATGTCGGAATAATCTTGGAGTTTGAAGCAGGAAATGGCGATGCTAACTAAGAACACATCCAGCATTACCCAATGTTTCAAATGTTGAATTAGCCACAGTGAAACACGAAGTCCTCGAAACCACCGTTGATGCAGCGAGATATGCGCCGTAACCACTGAAACACAAACCGTCAGCGGCGCTAGAGAGCTACAAAATAGAATAAGCAGTGAAAGAAGAACAAAGCCTTCTTCCATCAATGTGATCATCCCTGAAGGTAGGGTTGCCGGAATCATCACACCAAAGAGTCGGATGCTAATAAAGTTAAAAAAGTGCGATGGAATAAATAGTAGGATGCAGGTTATCGCGACGGCTAGATTACCAGAGAGGCTAGGGCTACCTCCGCGATATAATTGCGTACCACAACGAGGGCAGTGTGCATTTTTGCCATGGGGTAAGTCGACGATGTCGACAGGCAATTCACAACCTTGGCACAAACGTACGTTATTGGGTTGCATGGCGTGCTTAGACAGAGAGGTCATAACGACCTCTCTAGCTTGAACGATTTAAGCGTGGGACTGTATGCCCCCATATAAGGTTTGATATAAGCCTTCTTGCTCAACTAACTCACCATGAGTACCTGTTTGCGTCACTTTTCCATCTTCAAGCACGTAGATCAAATCGGCTTGTTTTACGGCTGATAGACGGTGCGCAACGATTAATGTTGTTCTACCACGTAAGAATTCAGTCAATGCTTTGTGCAATGCCGCTTCAGTAGCGGTATCAAGCGCAGACGTGGCTTCGTCTAAAATAACAAATTGAGGATTACTCAGCACCATTCTTGCGATGGCAAGGCGTTGTCGTTGACCACCTGACAAACGAATGCCGTTACGGCCGACTTGAGTATCCAAACCGTGGTTCAGTTGAGAAATAACATCTTGCAGCTGAGCAACTTCAAGTGCTCGCCAAAGTGACATTTCGTCAAAATTCCCACCGAGCGTTAGATTATGCCTCAAGGTGTCGTTAAATAGTATAGGTTGCTGTAATACCACGGCAATTTTGTCGCGAATTACTTCAA
>NZ_WXWT01000187.1:0-7080 GCF_009904725.1 Vibrio sp. V43_P6S15P86 | reverse complement strand
ATACTCTTAGCCACTCTGGCTTGAATACGGTTAAAACCGCCAGTGACATACCATTTAATAGGCCCTCAGGGAAGGCAAGCAACGGTACAAAAATAAAGTAGTTATGTTGAATGGTTTCCCAATCGTAATGACCAACCGATAAATGGTAAAAGGAGTTAATCAGCAGATGCAGGCTTCCTGTTATCGCGCCGTTGAAAAAACCTGCAACGAAGATGAATACAAAAATGTTTCTTGGCAAGTAGTGATAACTCAAAAGAAAGACGAGGTAACTAATGAAAATAGGAAGCAGGGCAGACAATACTAAAGACGTGGGTAACTGCAACAACGACACATCATGTAGCAGGTGGTTGACCAGCATTGCGGGGATACTGATTAGAAAGGCCATACGCCAACCATACATCATCGTCAGCGTTGTTAGCGCGAGAAAATGAATCTGTAGTCCTTCTTTTACGCCTGCTTGGGTTGCCCATAAGATGCTGAAAAAAAAGAGTGTTGCGAAAACGAGGTGCTGAAATGCTTTTTCCTTTTCAAGCTTGGGCCAAACGACTTTTTTCCAATCCGGTAGACAGTAGGCGAGTACTATCCAAAGTATGACAACCAGAGAGCCCAAGTTAAACCAATCCATGTTACTACCTTCCTATGCGATCATGACGCAATCATTTCTATTGTTCTTTTTATACCTAAATCACCTCATAGATATTCATTGAAGGTACTTAGGCATAGTTAAAAAAATACCAGCAATATGCTGGTATTTTAAAGAGGTTAGTCTTGCTGTTCACTTAGTATTTTACGTTATCGTTGTACTGCGCAAGAATGGATTGAATCTCGTCCATAGTTTCTTTCGGTGGAGGGTTTACCCCTTCGAGTGGGTATTCTAAGCCCAATGCTTCCCATTTATGGGCACCCAATTTGTGATAAGGAAGTAACTCGACCTTTTCGATGTTATCCATATCTTTAATAAACTCACCAAGCATGTGTGCTGCTTCAGGGTCATCCGTGTAACCAGGTACGACTACATAGCGAATCCAAGTTTTCTTTCCGATTTTTTGCAAGTAACGAGCAAAGTCCAATGTACGTCGGTTCGATACGCCGATGAGATCTTGGTGCACTTCATCTTTCATGTGCTTGATATCAAGCATTACTAAGTCTGTTGCATCCAGTACTTCATCGATAACATCAGTATGTTTACGAACATAACCGTTCGTATCTAGACACGTATGAATACCTTCTGCCTTAGCTGCGCGGAAAAAGTCCCGTACAAATTCAGGCTGAAGCATCGCTTCGCCGCCAGAACAAGTAACGCCACCACCTGATGCATTCATGAAGTGGCGGTAACTTTTCGCTTCGGAAATGATCTCTTCAACCGTAACTTCTTTGCCATCATGCGTATCCCATGTGTCGCGATTGTGGCAATACTTACAGCGCATCAAACAACCTTGCAAGAAGACGATAAAACGAATACCAGGTCCGTCTACGGTACCACATGACTCAAATGAGTGAATACGACCAGTTGTTGACATCTTTTGCTCTCATTACTAGTAAATTCTAGCTGTTATTTTATTACAAAAAGCAGGGTTAAAACAGCTTTGTCGGTACTAAAGGCAAGGTTATGTGAAGAAAGAAAATAGATAGACCAATCTAAATAAATGCTTGATCACAGGGTTGGTTAATACCAAACGAGAGAACTTGCCTTGTATTTAGATTGGTGTGGATACAGGGATAAGTCAGCTTTTAGAAAAAGGCGAACACAGAGAAGGAACCTGTCCCATAAACATCAGTTTGGGATTCTTCATAATCTGGCGTTTTTATCGTAAAGGTTAGGCTTGCACCGTAATTTTGGTTATACCAAGTTGCACCCGCTACGGCGCTTGCTTGCCAATTTTGCAGTGTGACGTCGTATGGCGCGGATGGCTCAGGAATACCAGGGCGATCGCCTTCGATGGTCATGTCATTGAAACGGTAACGACCTTCAAACCCCGTAAATAAGAACCAGCTTGAAGTATCCTGTGCGAGCATACTCGCTGAGAACGGGCTCTCAACACTAATATTGGCGGCTCCGATGCTGCTTGCTAGGTTTGTACCCCAACGAAACATGACGCCTTGAGAGACATCACTACGGAAGTTACCTGCATTGATGTCGTTAATGTTGGTGATTTCCCATTGCGTTTTTTGTTCTTCGCTGCGCATCAATTTATTAAATACGCGGTAGCCAAGGCTAAACGCCACTTTATCGTCGATCTGGTAATCCCAACCTTGTGGGTCAGTCGAGCCTGTTATGCCGTGAACGATTTCTTGCGCTTTTTCTGAAAGCGAACTTTCACCTGTTGCACCGATGGTGAAGTTGTAGCGGACGGCCTTATCATCAGTCAAAGAAAAATAGTTGATCTCAGTATGTAGATAACCCGCATATGGGCGATCATTGACCAGTGGATAATCCGCTTCAATGTCGCTCGGAGTCCACATTTTGTGGCCAAGAACCAACTCTATTTTATCGATATTGGCGTGTTCTGAGTCAGCCAGACTCAGCCATTTCCATTGGCTTTCTTGTTTCAGTTGGCCTGTTGCGTAGGAAAGAAAAATACCATTTGTGTAGTCTTGGTCGACGCCGAAAATACCATCATTGTCGAGTGTGAAAGAGACCGTAGACTTAGTGGATGCCATCGCAACTGGAGAAAGAAGAGTAAGAACAATTAATTTACTGAGTTTCATATACTTTATTTACTAACTTTTTTCGCATCATACGTAAGAATGTGGGCAAAATCTTTCGTAATATCACAACTTCATTCAAGAAATAAAAAAAGGCTGATGCTTAGAAGCATCAGCCTTTGTTGTATCACTAAAACGTTATTTCACTAAAGTCTTATAGAGACTCTGTGAATGTGCGTGCGATTACGTCAGCTTGTTGCTCTGCAGTTAGAGAGTTAAAGCGAACAGCGTAACCAGATACACGGATTGTTAGCTGAGGGTATTTCTCTGGGTGCTTAACGGCGTCTTCTAGAGTTTCGCGGTTAAGAACGTTCACGTTTAGGTGTTGACCACCTTCGATACCCGCTTCGTGGTGGAAGTAACCATCCATCAGGCCAGCTAGGTTAGCACGTTGTGAACCCTCATCTTTACCTAGTGCATTAGGTACGATAGAGAATGTGTAAGAGATACCATCTTGTGCGTCAGCAAACGGCAGTTTTGCAACTGAAGTTAGTGATGCTACGGCACCTTTCTCATCACGACCGTGCATTGGGTTAGCACCTGGAGCAAATGGAGCACCAGCACGACGACCGTCAGGTGTGTTACCAGTTTTCTTACCGTAAACCACGTTTGAAGTGATAGTAAGAATTGACTGAGTAGGGATTGCATCACGGTAAGTCTTAAGCTTACGGATTTTGCCCATAAATACAGAAACAAGTTCACATGCGATATCATCAACGCGTGGGTCGTTGTTACCAAATTTAGGGTAATCACCTTCGATTTCGAAGTCGATTGCTAGACCGTCTTCGTCACGGATTGGCTTAACTTTTGCGTATTTGATTGCAGACAGAGAGTCAGCCGCAACAGATAGACCAGCAATACCACAAGCCATAGTACGTTTAACGTCACGGTCATGTAGAGCCATTAGTGCCGCTTCGTAGCTGTACTTGTCGTGCATGAAGTGGATAGCGTTTAGTGCAGTCACGTACTGCTTCGCTAGCCAATCCATGAAGTGGTCCATCTTCTCCCACAACTCATCGTAGTTCAGTACATCGCCTTCGATCTTCGGCATTTGTGGGCCAACTTGGATTTTTAGCTTCTCATCCACACCACCGTTGATGGTGTAAAGCATAGTTTTCGCAAGGTTAGCACGAGCACCAAAGAACTGCATTTGCTTACCAACAACCATTGGAGATACACAACATGCGATTGCGTAGTCGTCAGAGTTCATGTCTGGACGCATTAGGTCGTCGTTTTCGTACTGGATTGAAGAAGTATCGATAGACACTTTCGCACAGAACTTCTTGAAGCCTTCAGGTAGTTGCTCAGACCAAAGAACAGTGATGTTTGGCTCTGGAGAAGGACCCATTGTGTATAGTGAGTTTAGGAAACGGAAGTTTGTACGAGTAACTAGCGTACGACCGTCAAGACCCATACCACCCATAGACTCAGTTGCCCAGATAGGGTCGCCAGAGAATAGATCATCGTACTCAGGAGTACGTAGGAAACGAACCATACGTAGTTTCATTACGAAGTGGTCGATCATTTCCTGAGCTTGTTCTTCTGTGATGCGGCCAGCAGCGATATCGCGCTCGATGAAGATGTCTAGGAACGTAGAAGTACGGCCTAGAGACATTGCCGCGCCGTTTTGAGATTTAACAGCAGCTAGGTAACCGAAGTAAGTCCACTGGATAGCTTCTTGTGCAGTTTCAGCAGGACGAGAAATGTCACAACCGTATTTTGCAGCCATTTCTTTGATTTGACCTAGAGCACGGTGTTGCTCTGCGATCTCTTCACGAAGCTGCATTGTCATTTGTAGGTCTTCGCCGTTCTCGAAACGCTCTTGTAGAGAAGAGAACTGTGCGAATTTATCCTTCATTAGGAAATCAATACCGTATAGAGCAACACGACGGTAGTCACCGATGATACGACCACGACCGTATGCATCAGGAAGACCAGTCAATACGCCAGACTTACGACACGCCATGATTTGTGGAGTGTAGATGTCGAAAACGCCTTGGTTGTGAGTTTTACGGTATTCTGTGTAGATTTTCTTAACTTGTGGGTCAAGCTCGCGGTTGTAGGCTTTGCATGAACCTTCAACCATACGGATACCACCGTTAGGGATGATCGCACGTTTTAGAGGAGCGTCAGTTTGAAGACCTACGATAGTTTCTAGGTCTTTTTCGATGTAGCCTGCATCGTGAGCAGTGATGGTAGAGATAACTGAAGTATCAAAATCAACAGGCGCGTGAGTCGCGTTCTCTTGTTTGATGCCTTCCATTACCTTAGCCCAAAGCTTGTTAGTCGCTTCAGTACCTTCAGAAACTAGGAAAGATTCGTCGCCTTCGTACGGAGTGTAGTTCTTCTGAATGAAATCACGAACGTTTACTTCGTTTTGCCAGTCGCCTGCAGCAAAACCTTCCCAAGCTTTAGCAAATTGCTCTGCCATGACATACCTACCTTTTTAGTAGAAAAAAATACGTACTGCTTCGCCGTTGAGCCAGCTATCCCCAAGTTAAAGAGGGGAACAGTACACTCTTATGAATAACAATATTTATAGTCTTAAATTTAAATGTTCGAGTTACAAAACTATAAATATTGTCACTAGTTTTAACGTTTCTCTTTTTAAGCAACAGTTAGAGGTTAAACTAAAATTTTTTTGCAAACCTTAAACTAAATCAATAAATCCTCAAAAATCTCGATAAAAATGGGGTAGCGACGAGCGCTACCCACACATTTTCTGAACTGTCAGCTTTACAGCCAAGCTTGGATGCCATATTGGCCTTCAAGCATACCAACTGCAAGCATAGCAACTAAACAGATAATAAGTACGCTTACTGGGATCACAATCTTGTCTACAAATGACAAGCGAGACGCGCGCTCTTTATCACCAATTAAGCCGTTGTTATCTAAAAGCATAGTTAGTGCCCAAGCTAGAACAGGGTTAACGACTGCTGAACCAAAGATACAGATGCCTGCTGCTTGTGAATCTTTTGAGTCTTTCACCATCTGCATGCCTGCTTCAAGTAGTGGTAGAGAGACACCAACGAGAAGAGCAACGCGCATAACTGGTGGCCATACAGCAACATCCATAGGGAAACCAAGGATTGCAACAATAATACATAGAGAACCTAGTAAGATTGCACCGCCAGGAATAGGGCGCTTCGCGATTGCTGCAGGGATCATGTAAGTCCCCCAAGATGATGTGATGTTACCACCACCGACAGCGGTACCGACCATTTGGCGCACAGAACACATTGTCATTGTGTCATCAACGTCCATCAGTACTTTTTCACTCTTACGTGGGTAGTTCATTTCTTGGAAGATGCGGTGACCCAAGAAGTCAGGAGACCACATTGCTACAGCAAGAATTGCGAATGGTAGAGAAGCAATGAAGTGTTCCATATTAGGAAGACCAAGCATCCAACCTTCTTCTGTTGAACCCCACCAGTAGATTGGGTTTAGGTTTGGAAGACCCGTCTCGGTTACGAATTTAATATCGAAGCCTGCGCCAAGAACAAGTGCGATTGCAAGGCCAGTGAAGGCACAAACAGGGATTGCTAGCCAGCGTTTGTTCACTTTAGCAAGGAACGCGTATAGGCCAATAGTAACCGCAAGAACGATTAGACCGATGTAACCCATGCTACCTGCGGCAACTGTGTCGGATTGCAAACCAACAGCCCAAGCTTGAATGGAATTAATTTGGCTCATCGTTCCGGTTAAACCCAAGAAGATGAGAAGGCCACCAGCCGTACCTTCAGAGGTGAGGTTAACCAGTTTTGAACCACCTTTTAACAGGCTCAGAATTAAACCAAACACACCAATAAGAATTGCCAATGCAAGAGGGTGAGCACCAGCAAGCGCGATGGTACCAATAAGAGGGATCATTGGGCCGTGGTTACCTGCTAGGTTGGCTTTAGGGTTAATAAAGCCAGAAGCAAGTACACAGAAAAGAAGTGCAGGGATGAGCATCTCTACACGGGCAACTTCGATGGCGAAATCTTTGCCTAGGTTAACATGGTCCCATGCGGCAGTTAGGCCTTCAGCCCAAGACATCATTACCGCAGAGTACATCGCGATAATACCAATCGTACCGGCAAGTGCTGGAACAAGATCTTCAAGTTCAAAACGGAAGTCACGACCTGGCAAGTTTAAGCCGAAACGACGCGGCTTCATAATTTGTAGTTCGTGGTCTAGGTAGTCTGAACGGCTTGCGAACTCAGATGCTGGACGATGAAGCTCACGGTAGCTCTTGGTCTCGATATCTGAATCAGAGTGCGTTTTGTTAACTGCGTCTGACATAGATTCCTCATATATTTAAAAGTTATGAATTCTTCATTCAATTGTGTTAATCCGCATCCTGCGGCACGCTTATGCTAGCTATTATTAGAT
>NZ_WXWT01000008.1:0-7115 GCF_009904725.1 Vibrio sp. V43_P6S15P86 | reverse complement strand
GACATAAATATTGATAAAAGAGCTATTTCTCTGTAGTGCTAAGTAGATATGAAATCTGGTTGCAAACGTTTACTTTTGATTATGCTCATAGGTTTTTAAATCTTTACTTCTCGCTGTCATGAATGTGTCATATAAAGACTATAAAAAGGAGTTGTTGACGTGGATATGGCAAGGCCAAGCCGTCAGCAAGTACAAGCAAGAGAGCTTAAAATAAAGGAGGTCACAATGAGCGACCAATACCAAAACGATGAGAGCCTAGAGCTGCTAGATGCGCTTGAAATTGGCATTATCTTGTCGGAATACGTTGGCTCAGACAACGAAGCCGAATAGCGGAACACTCTCATCTCGTCGTAATAGACGTTATACTAGGTTCATGTCACACCAAGCCTTAAAGGCCAAAACTGGCGTCGGATGAACTTTCTAGCCCACCTGCATATCGCAGACCACTGTAACAGCCATTTATTGGGAAACTTGCTTGGAGACTTCGTAAAAGGGGATCCAAGCAAGCTGTATGAACGTGATATCTCGAACGGCATCAAATTACATAGATTTGTTGACCGCATTACTGATCACCATCCTATTGTTAACGAATGCAAACCTCACTTCAAAGGTACTGCGCGGCGCTTTGCCCCTATCGCTCTCGATATGTTCTGGGACCATTGTCTTGCAAAACACTGGGACGACTTTTATGCCGTATCTCTCGAACACTTTGTCGACTCGGCATACGAGCGAGTAAACCGTGACGTTGATGAACATTTGCCGTCGCGTTTTTTGGTGCTCCACAGCAGGATGTGGCACGGTCGATGGCTTCAGTCATACCAAGACCTGGATAATATCGAATTTGCACTACATCGAATGTCGCAAAGAAGCCCGAGAATGGCTGACCTTACTACAACATTTAAAGTGATTGAGAGTGATTAAACAGTATTGGAAGAGAAGTTCTCGACACTCTATCGAGACGTTTTACGCCAGTCGTATGATTTTCACCAACATCTTATTGATTCAGCCCAATGAAATAGAAAAGTAGTATGGCTATTGGGGCTCTGGTAAACTCTGCGCTCCAAAAATAATGAGGTTACACATGTCTGTTAATTTTGCTGACTTAGGTATTGAACAAAAGCTAATCGAGACGCTAAGCAATCTAAATATCGTGACGCCAACACCAGTGCAAGAAAAGTCTATTCCACATGTCCTTGAAGGAAAGAACTTACTTGCTGCTGCACAAACTGGTACGGGGAAAACAGCTGCGTTTGGTTTACCTATTATACAAACCGTTCAGCAAAAGAAACTCAACGGTACGCCTCAAGCATTGGTTTTGGTTCCAACACGCGAGCTTGCGCAGCAGGTATTTGATAATTTGAATCAGTACTCTGCACAAACCGAACTTCGCATTGTGTGTGTTTATGGTGGTACAAGCATTGGCGTACAAAAGAGGAAGTTAGAAGAGGGCGCTGATATTTTGATTGCAACACCAGGTCGTCTTTTGGATCATCTGTTTAATGGCAACGTAAACATCTCCAAAACCAGTATGCTCGTTCTAGACGAAGCCGACCGTATGTTAGATATGGGATTCTGGCCTGACTTGCAACGCATCTTCCGACGTTTACCCGCCGAAAAACAGATCCTGTTGTTCTCTGCGACATTTGAAAAGCGAATAAAAACTATTGCGTACAAACTCATGGAATCGCCGGTTGAAGTTGAAGTGTCACCAGCAAACACGACGGCTGAAACGGTAAAACAGATGGTTTATCCGGTAGACAAAAAGCGTAAACGTGAATTATTGGCGTACTTGATTGGCTCGCGCAATTGGCAGCAAGTGCTTGTATTTACAAAAACTAAGCAAGGTAGCGATGAGCTAGCAAAAGAGCTTAAGTTAGATGGCATAAAAGCGGTTTCAATTAACGGGGATAAGTCACAGGGTGCGCGTCAAAGAGCGTTGGATGAGTTCAAACAAGGTAAGGTGCGTGCGTTGATTGCGACAGATGTAGCAGCACGAGGGCTGGATATTCAAGAGTTAGAGCAAGTGGTGAACTTTGATATGCCATTTAAAGCCGAAGATTATGTCCACCGTATAGGCCGTACTGGCCGTGCAGGAAAGTCAGGTCTAGCTGTATCTCTAATGAGTCGGGAAGAAGAATATTTATTGCATGCTATCGAGAATTTGCTTGATCAACGCCTACCGCAAGAATGGTTGGCAGGCTTCGAGCCAAGCCTTATAGAAGAAGTCGAGCCTGAGAAAAATGGTAATGGACGCCGTCGAAGCCGTTCATCAGAGAAGCGTAAGCTAAAAGCAAAATTAGCGATTCATAAGAACCGTGGTAAATCACGTAACTCTCGCTAAACCGCACAAACTTTTGTTCTTACATAGTCAGGCTGTTTTTGCCTCTTCATAAACGTCTAACGTTTGCGGGATAGCGAGTAGGTATCCTTGATACATATCGAAACCGAGTTTTTTCATTAAGTTAAGTTGATGCTCGGTTTCAATTCCTTCGATAACGGTTTTAGAGCGCAACGTTCTTGCTAGTGATAATGCATCGACTAGAGCTTTCCAGTCACCATTTTCGTATCTCAGCATTAACGAGCGATCCATTTTTATTATGTCTGGACGAACGCCTTTCACTCGTTCAATTGTCGATGCATTGACGCCATAATCGTCGATCGCCAATTTAAACCCGCCTTGGCTTAATTCACGAGCTGCTTGCGACAAAGAGGACTCGTCTTCTACGTTCAACTCAAGCAACTCCATGACGATTTGTTCATTTACTAAATGAGATTGATAAATGGTTTGTTTTAGCAGCCTATTGTACGTGATGTCTCTGACTAGTATTTTTGCTGCTTCTGGTAATACATTAAGAAACAGTTGTTTATTGTGAAAGTGAGATTGGGCAAAGTTTTTGATATGAATTAGGCGACTTAAGCGTTCGACATTGAGTAGGTCTTGAGCGGCAATGGTTTTTGATTGGAAAAACTGATCTGGCCTGATCATGGTGCCATTAGCATTGGTAATTCTTACTAGCGCTATCGCGCCAACTTTTTATTTCATTGGCAGTGAATCTAAGTGGGCTCATGAACTCAAGCAAGAATGATGGTAAGAGATGATTAGATTTGTCGAGTGATATCAAACAAATTGATGAAATGACTGACAATCTTCCTATTGCAATTTGATGTTACCATTGTAGTACTGCATACAGTTGTAAGTATTTTCTGACCAACTGTTGTTTGTTCGAGCGACGTAAAGGATGACCAAACTTAATGTAACAAGGACTAATGCCAAATCGAGTGTCTAACGATTGCGTGAGCTGTGATTCGCTGGTGTACAGCGTGATGCCTTGCTCCGTGTATTCGTTGATCTGATCGGGCAGTTCACCCATCCACCAATGAAGCAACTCTCGGCTCGTTTTACTGCGACTGATCCAATGATCACAAACTAAAAAGAGTAGATCATTCGGTTGCAGCGCATAACCATATTCGCTTTGCCATTCCGTAATTGATGAGAGTAAGTTTTCTCGACAAGATTTTCCCGCACTGACTATATGGTGACTCAGGACCCAAACCGTGCCTATTTCGGATGAAATACGGTAGTGATGAGGCAGGTCCGGAGTATTTAAAACTTCAATTGGTTTTACCACGCTGTTGTATCTGAAGTGACGGAAAGTGTGTTCCATTCTTCTTGAAAACGCGAGACCAAGATGATGCTCACTCATGCCTTGGTTATGTACCGCAGGGTAATGCTTTTCACACAGCTTAAGACAGTCGTCTTGAAAATCATTAACACTTTGAATCACTAGGTCGAGTAGCAAAGAATATCCCTTAATAATTAACAAAACGAACTGCAAAAGGTTAGCATAGTCTTTTGAGAATAGACTAATTTACTTCGGCAACTTCTTGATCTAAACACCAAATTTCTCACAAATGATCGCGCCTACTCTTTAAGAGAGCAAGACGATAAAAGCACACATAGAACAAAATTCTGAAAAAGGGCAAAGATGATAAAGTTAGAACGTGCACAAAAAGAAACGCTGGCAACCGCCATTCAAGATTATATGCAGGACGAACTAGATGTTGAGATTGGCCAGTTCGATAGTGAATTTCTTATTGATTTCATTACAGAAAAACTAGGGCCAATCTATTACAACAAGGGGGTGGAAGATGCAAAATTACTGGTTGAACGGAGAATGTTAGAAGTGTCCGAAGAGCTGTATGAGATAGAACAAGAAGTTAAGCTGTAAGTTTCAGTTTTATAAACGATTTAAAGTTCCTTCAAAAAATTCGAACAACTTGATAGATACGGTGCCATTGGCTGGATGTAAATGATGGTAAATAATCTGTTTCATATGACGTAAATAGGTTAATGTAGTGTTTCTTGCTCAACATTAACTTAGGAATATATCTAGGAACTTGAGATGGATACACTGGTAAAGAATTACAACCTTACTGCACGCGTGATGCACTGGTTATCTGCGCTGTGCATTATTGGTCTATTTGCAGTGGGTTTGTGGATGGTCGACCTTAGCTATTACAGCGAATGGTATCGAACCGCGCCACATTACCATCGCTCTGTCGGTATTTTACTCGCTATTTTAACTTTGGCACGCATTGTATGGAAACATGTTACGGCGTCACCAAAGGTAGAAGGCAAACCTTACGAAGTGCTTGCTGCTAAAGCAGCGCATGGTGTTATGTACCTACTATTGGTCACCATCTTTGTTTCAGGTTACCTCATTTCAACGTCTGATGGACGCGGTATCGAAGTGTTTAATTGGTTTACCGTGCCAGGAGCGGGAGAGTTATTCCCAGGACAATCAGACATAGCGGGTGAAATTCACTTCTACGCAGCTTGGGTCGTCATCCTGATAGCAGGTTTGCACGCTATTGCTGCGCTTAAACACCACTTTATCGATAAAGACAACACATTAAGAAAAATGTTAGGAGCTTCAAAATGAAAAAGTCACTCTTCGCTACAGGGTTAGCTATCGCTATGGCACTACCATTTGGTGCGCAAGCTGCAGATTATGTCATCGATACCAAAGGGGCTCACGCTTCAATTAACTTTAAAGTTAGCCACTTGGGTTACAGCTTCATCAAAGGTCGTTTCAATACATTTTCTGGTGACTTTTCTTTTGATGAGAACAACATTGCTGATTCAAAAGTGAATGTTGTTGTTGATACAACTAGCTTAGACTCCAACCACGCTGAACGTGACAAGCACATTCGTAGTGGTGACTTCATTGATGCTGGTAAATACAGCGAAGCGACCTTTAAAAGCACAAAAGTGGTTGATAAAGGCAATGGCAAGCTAGATGTAACTGGTGATCTAACGCTACACGGTGTTACTAAGCCTATTACTATCGAAGCTGCATTCGTTGGCGCAGGTAGTGACCCATGGGGTGGTGAGCGCGCTGGCTTCGTTGGTAACACTCGCCTTGAGCTTGCTGACTTTGATATCCCAGTAATGGGTGCTTCAAACTATGTTGATATGGAACTTCATATCGAAGGCGTTAAGAAGTAACGAACTTCTTTTAGATGCAGTAAAAGCGCTCTTCAACGGAAGAGCGCTTTTTTATTACCTCAATCACAATCGACAACCTTGGCAAGCCAGTCAGTGACAGCGATTGAAAGCCAACAGACGTTGCAAGCGTTTAATGAATTACGCTGTTTCTAACTCGTTTTTTTCTACTAGGTTTAAACGCTCACCAAAAATCGGGCGTAGTGCTGTTAATACTTCAGTACGAGTAACAACACCGACCATCTGGCCATTTTCAAGTACAGGAAGTACTTGTGGCTTGCTCACTTTGATGCTTTTTGCGCGTTCTTCTAAAGATAGAGACGTCATGCGAGTGGCGATGCCCATGCTGCTCGTTGGGTACAACTGCTCTTTATCGATACATAGGAATTCGACAACATCAACGAGACGATCACCAGCATCAATTGCGACCACATCGCGGCTCATGATGTCGACGACTTTTTGGTCTTTCACCGGAATGTAGTCCTCACACCATAGTTCTACCATCACATCGTGAGCAGAGAAGAAACCAACCAATCGATTTTGTACGTCTACAACAGGTGCGCTAGTTACGTTGTTGTCAAGTAGCACATCCAGTGCGATTGCTATCGGTGTTTCTGCACTGATGGTAACTGGTTTTGGGTTCATAATGTCTTTAACAAAAGATGCGTTTTTCATGGTGAAATCCTTAACTGACGAGAGTGTTGTAGTCGTTGTGATAGAAGATATATTCGCTGCTTTTAGTTCTGGTCGGCGAAAAATACACCAGTTTGCAAGACCAACTAAAACCGCTCCGCCGACGATGTTGCCAAGCGTGACAGGAATTAAGTTAGCGGTAATAAAGTGCCCAATATTTAAGTCTGCGTACTGTGAAGCGGGCACACCGACGGAGGCCCAAAAAGACTCAGGTGCAAAGTTCGCGATAACAATGCCAAGTGGAACCATAAACATGTTCGCGACACAGTGTTCAAAGCCACTGCTGACAAACATGGCCACAGGCATAATTGTCATTGCTGCTTTTGTCATTGCATTTGCAGAGCTAAACGTTAACCAAATCGCGAGGCAGACCAATAGGTTACAAAGGATACCGAGCGCAAACGCCTGAATGAGAGTGTGATGAAGCTTGTGCTGCGCGATGTTAAGCGCATTTAACCCCCATTGACCGCTATCCATTTGATAAAGACCAGCTGCAGTAACTAGCGCAAGTAGGAACATCGCACCAATGAAGTTGCCAACGTAAACCTTGCCCCAAATAGAAAGCATTTTTCCGAACGAGATTTGCTTATTGGCCCATGAGATACTGGAAAGAACTGAGCTGGTAAATAGTTCACCACCGCAGATCACGATGAGGATCAAGCCCATACTAAATGCTAATCCGCCAGCAAGACGGCTTAAGCCCCAACCAGCGCCAGCGCTGCCAGTAGTCACCGTGATGTAAAACAAGAACGCCAATCCAATGAACGCGCCCGCCATGATGGCAAGACTCAGTGTCATACTGCTGGTTTTGTTTGCTTTACTTAACGCAAATTTTTCCGCTTCAGCCATCATTTCTTTTGGAGAAAAGTACTGGTGATTTTGAGAGCTGGTCACCGCCATATTGACTCCTTAATTT
>NZ_WXWT01000073.1:10053-14134 GCF_009904725.1 Vibrio sp. V43_P6S15P86 | reverse complement strand
CCCTAAAGGAGGCCAAAGACTAAAAACAGCCAAACCACTCTATTGAGTAACTAATTTTTAATAAAGTGAAACTGGCAGGTGGATCACGTTTGGCGCGTATTCAAAACAGCCCCCTTCTGCGTATTCCACCTTAAAACATGGAAGATTACCGTTTGTATCTATCCCAAAATGACTTCAAAATGCGGAACTTAGCTTATGCCTATTGGTATGAATTACCTTGGAGGGTAATCATGAATATCAAAGAGTTTTCTAGCCTCGTCGGCTTGTCTGCTCATACACTTCGATACTATGAAAAAATTGGCTTACTTAAACATGTCCATAGAAACGCGAGTGGGCATCGAGTGTATAGTGCGAAAGATCTAAGCTGGATTAGCTTCGTAAAGCGATTAAAAGAAACTGCAATGCCGCTTGAAGAGATTCTGGAATATGCAAAATTAAGGGAAGTCGGCTCAGAATCTGTACAACAACGCCAAGCCTTGCTAGAGCAACACCAAGAAAACCTCAAGCTCCACATTGAACAGCAGCAAAAGCACTTAACGGCTCTAGAAGAAAAAATTGCCTTGTATAAAAGCGGAAAAGTTCGTTGACTTAGAGTTAACTCTAACGATTAAGGTATGTTTGCATTTATTCACTAGGAACATATCGATGGAACAATCACGCTTTAACAAAGGATTAGAACTACTCTCTCACATTGATGGCGACGCTGGTCATAACGTCATCGAAAGCTTACAAGATGTTTGCCCAGATTTAGCTCAGTACACCATTGAGTATCCGTTTGGCGATATTTATGCTCGCCTAGGCTTAGACCTAAAATCGAGAGAAATCGCAACCGTCGCCGCGCTAACGGCAATGGGGAATTGTTCGCCACAACTGAAAGTACATCTCAATGCAGCACTGAATGTAGGCTGCAGCGAGGCTGAAATTAAAGAAGTCATCTTACAGATGTCCGTCTACGCAGGGTTTCCAGCGGCATTAAACGGCATGTTTGCCTTCAAAGAAGTGCTGGCGGAAAGAGCAGAGTAATCACGACGTTGAAATCAATTTAAAGGCAATTAAAAACGGCCCTTGGGGATCGGGCCGTGATTTAAACAACGAGTGAATTAGCGCTCAGGGGTTTCAAGCAGTTTAACCGCGCAATCTACCGCGTTGTTAATGCCTTGACTACTCTCCAACTTGCCTGAACTTGCAGGACCAAGGGCACAAGAATACAAAGCCAGCTGCTTATCGAACGGCAGATCCAACTGTTCATATAGATTTTGTCGGATTCTTGCATGTTGTTCTGGTTCTTGGTTAGCAAGGCTAATCAACGTTTCATAAATAAGCGTTTTCATGTCTTTCCCTTTTCACTTTATTGCACGGGGTGCATATATATTGTATCCGTTTGGAAAGCACAAATCAGAAGCTAGGTCACAGAACGCGTCGCTAAAAAAGTTTATGTGCACGGTAAATTGTAATACAAACCTAAAGCCGTTTAGAAAAAGAGCAAAGGATAACTCGATAAATCAGCCGATTAACTAGCATTCGCCGCTGTTTGATCACAATAGCGTCCGATACAAACAAAAACGCCGCTCAATGAGCGACGTTTTTATCTCGATTTCAGCTAATCAAGCATGTTTTAGTTGAAGTGCACTAACATTTCAACGTCATCACCTTGTTCTGGTGCTTGAAGAGAGAAGTGCACATAGCCCGCTTCAGTAACAGGAATCGCAAGGTATTCGTTGCTACCTGCATAGTTGGAGACGTACTCGTGTTGCTCAACCGTAGGCCAATGCTCTCTGCTGGCGTATAGATCGACATTACCAGTTTGAGAGTGAGCCGTTAGCCATACACGAATCTCTTCAACACCTTCAGGTACATACACTGCCGCATAACGCTGCTTGTGAACGGTCAGCATTTTTGCTTCACCAGACTCTAATACCACCGGTGCCAAATCGTCTTGCACTTGTGTTGGCGGTGTTTGCGCTTCAACGTCTAAAGCAGCCACAAGATTCACTGAGTCATAGTTATCACGGCCAGTTAAACTGATGTAGTAACGACCTGCTTTCACGTAACCATCCTGCTCTGGCTCAAATACAATCTCTTCATTGCTGCCATCGCCATACTGGCTCATTTCAAAGTCGTAGTAATGCGCAACTTTGTTGTAGCTCATGTAAAGATCCGCATCACCCGCACCTTCAATAGAGACATTAAAGCGAACGGTGTTAGCAGGCACGTCAACGTAGAACAGTTTTTCGCTATATGCTTCGCCACTGAGTTGAAGGCTTTGGTTCGCCGTCAATTCAGTCACTTGTGCTTCAGGTTCTGTTGGTTCTATTGGCTCTTCTGGGTCAGTAACTGGTTGCTCTGGCTCCACTTCTAACGTATCCAACCAGCGTTCAAACTCTGCGTCATATTGTTGACCTAATGTCGTCACCTGTTGCGCCCACTGTTCAAACTGACCAGTGCGCGACAACGCCAACAAGCTTTCTACGTCTTGCGGATGATTTTCTAGCATGAATCGAACGGCCAAGTAACCCCAACGATAGATACGATTAGTATCGTGAGAATATGTGGTATCAAACACAGTTGAAAGGCTCAGTTTACCGCCTGCAATCAGTTCGATCGCCGCTTGGTAGCCTTGTTTGTAATGCATGTATTCAGCAAAACCTTCCAGCCACCACACGATATGACCGTGGGCTAAGTTATCACTGAACGAGCCGTACTGGTTAAATCGCGCGTCCAAATAGTGCGTGTACTCATGTTCTAGATTCAAGATCGATAAATCTTCGCCATTCGCATAGCGATAAGCCACGAAACGGGCGGTATTGTCCGTTTTTGATGGATTCCCCTCAAGGTACTGACCACCGTTGTCCGTTGTGTTACCAAACAGGAACGAAGAATAATCAACGTAGCTGTCGTTACTAGCAAACACCGCCACCTCAACACGATCATTCAAGTCATCAGCGACAGGTTGATTGCCCGTATTCGCCACTTGATGGAAGTCGGCTTCTTTCGCAGCCAGTACTTCACACGCTTTCGCAGCTTGAGCATCGGTTAGATCTTCAGAGCGAATGATGGCAGGTCCCTGACACTCAAAACGATTTGGCATCACGCGCGCTGCTAGATCTTGCTTCGCTTGATCTAGGTCCAGACCGTTTAAACCTTCAGGTGCGTAGTAGCTCATCATCTCTACGGCAGCAAGCCACAGTTTGTCATGCTCACTGCCCAATGGGTAACGCTGCATCACTTGTTGCATCACAGCCAAGGCTTTGCGTTTGGTCTCCTGATCTGGGCTCGCAAGCAAACGACCAGTTTCACGTAATGCATTGAAAACAATAAAGCTCGCATCCGTATCCAATGCCCAAGCGTTATCAGATGCGAATCTCGCTAATGTATCAATATGGTGAGTATTGTTTGCCATGTAGCGGTAGAACTCATCGTTTGCTACATGACCTGCCATAGAACGGAACAGGTTGTTTAAACCATCGACCCATTGCGTGTCCTGCGCGGTTTCACGGTTAAAGTGCATCAACGCGGCCATCATGCTATCCATGGTCAGCGGCAACTGCTTCACGTTATCAACCATCAAAGTCAAGCTCTTCATTGCGCCAACTTGTTCACGGCCTTGATCCAAAGCATGAGGGTTGTTAAGGAATAGGTTCGTCGACTGAGCAAAACGCTGACTCAATGCTTCTGAAAACTCAGGTGTACCTGTGCCAGCATTGTAACGAACGTAGTATGCAGCACGAATAAACTCGCCCAGATTTTCTAGAACACGAGCTTGCTCTGCTTCTCCACGATAGCGGGCAATTTCTTGATCCAACGCGACTTGGATACGGCTTAAGCTCGCTTCGCTGTAAATATCGTTCAGCGTTGCGGAAGGAGCTGAAAACCAAGCGTGGTAGCAATCATACTCAGCACCAGAAACGGCAGCAGCCAAGTCTCTCGATTGTTGTAAATCAGCAACAGCGCACTGGTTTTGTGCAAAAGAGAAGCTAGACACACTCGCTAGCATACAAGCAAGCGCCAAACGATGGCGCGGGAAAAAACGGATATGAGACATAACAACACTCATTGATTATTAACATACATTGAGTGGGGG
>NZ_WXWT01000073.1:2897-9999 GCF_009904725.1 Vibrio sp. V43_P6S15P86 | reverse complement strand
AAAATAGGCTTTTTACTCTAAATTTATGGGATCAATCCCAACCCAAGATTTCTCACAATTATCAATAAAAACATTAATTTACCTTTTTCTAAATAACGACTTTATGAGGAAAATTGCCCTTAAACGCCACCCTTAACTCTTCCAGATAGAGTTCACGACAATCAAAGGTTCTAAATTAAATTTTGATGCTTGATACCATCTATTTTTATTTGTGACTCATTCCCAATAAGTCATCGAGTGCATATCAAAAGGTTGGCATTAATGGTAAATTCTCCGCCCAATCAAACACATTTACTCCTCGAATCATTGATGAGTGAATAAGCAGATATTTGGCTAGGGATAATACATGTCACTTTGGGGATTTTTGGGAGCGGCGCTTGCCTACTTCATGACAACGTTTGCCTTTGTTTTTGGCGGCATTTTTTGGTTATGTGCTGAAGGTAATACATTAAGAGAAACAAAGCGCCAGTCATCAATAATGTCCGGGATTATTGCTTGTACTATTGGAACTTGGGTGCTTGCTTTTGGTGTTTACGTTTACGGTTACTTTTGGGATAACTCTTCTCACTATTATTTTTATTTGCTCGCTCCATGGGGACTTGCCATTTTTGGGGTAAAACTTCGTAACCGCTGGGTTAAGCAATACGCGCGTGTAAAACACGCAAAAGAAGAACAGTGGCAAAAGCGCTGGCGAGAATTATTAGGGGAAGATACTGAAGATCTTCCACCATATCCACATGATTACGAGCTCTACTCGGGCATTTGGCAAGCCAATGAAGCGCTCTGAGAACAGTGTTTTGCAGCCCTTCCTCACGGGAAAGCAGTCTACGAGAGAGTGAAAGCCTTCCAAACGATGGCCTCCCCCGCTGGTGACATAAACAATCAAGTTTTGCTGAGTAAACTCGACCAACTAGAGGATGAAATCATTCAAGTTCTTGAGCAACACTCGCAAAAGAAAGTAAGCATTGAAACTGGCGCAGGTACTTTACGCAAAGAGTCAAAACGCAATGTTTATCGCCATGAGAATAGCCCAACAGAAGAGCAACTGTGCGACTCAATCAATCTCCAACATGATTTGGATCGAGAGCTACGCAACATTATCTATGATCGGCTCGGTTACGATGGCGAAGATGAGTACTTTTTCCTCCGAGCGCCACTCGAAGAGCTTACCGAGAATGAAACCGCAATCAACTGGATGCTCTGGGGTTTAGTAAGCGACCATTTTGCTGTTGACCCATACCAAACGGCGTTGGATCTCAGCCTAATGAATGCGGAACCAAGATGGGGGCAAAATGAACGGTTTGTAATGATTACGGCTCAATAAACGCAAGTACTAAGTCTAACTTTAATACCACCTATTCTGAAACCACCCTCGCGTTGGTTAACTTAGCCAATAAGCCGCCAACGCGATCACGCATTTCACGTCTGTCTACAATCATATCTAATGCACCATGTGCTAATAAAAACTCACTTCTTTGAAACTCGTCTGGTAGCTTTTCACGTACCGTTTGTTCAATAACACGCCTTCCCGCAAAGCCGATGCTTGCTTTAGGCTCACCAATATTGATGTCTCCCAACATGGCTAAACTCGCCGAGACGCCACCATAAGTTTGGTCCGTCAATACTGAGATATAGGGTAATCTGTGCTCAGATAAGTGGTTTAACGCGGCGCTGGTTTTTGACATTTGCATTAGTGCTACCAAAGACTCTTGCATGCGCGCCCCTCCGCAAGCAGAAAAACACACTAGCCCAGATTTTGTATTAATCGCAGTTTCAACGGCGCGGACAAATTTCTCGCCAACCACCGCCCCCATCGAGCCAGCCATGAAAGAGAATTCAAACGCACAAGCTACAACAGGCAAGCCTAGTAACTTCCCCTGCATCACAACCAAGGCATCTTTTTCTCCAGTCGTTTTCTGCGCGATGGCAATTCGCTCTTTATATCGCTTTAAGTCTTTAAAACCCAAAATATCCTGCGGTTCCAACTCACTTGCCAACTCTTGCTGTGTTCCATGATCCAGAAAAGTGTTCAACCTTTGACGTGCAGCCATTCTCATGTGATGAGAGCACCTAGGACATACTTCCAAATTCTCTTTTAATGCCGCGCGATAAAGTATTTGTTCACATTCAGGGCATTTTGTCCAAACGCCCTCTGGAATAGACGCTTTGCGCGAACCTATTATATTCTTATTCTCAAATAACCTTTCTAGCCAACTCATGAGTACCTCATTATTGATCACCTCGTAGCACGACATCTGCATCGTTTGCCCGCTCTGACTGTTAAATAAAATTGTATGCAACTCAGTCTGAGGATAAAGTGCAATATGCTGGCTTGATAATCCAACAAAGTGGGACAATAGAATGTTTGATAACGTCGACCAAATCTGGTTAAAAAGTTTTCACTGTGTGTATGAAAACAACAGCTTTAAGCGAGCCGCTGAGTGTTTGAATATACCAACATCGAATGTCAGCCGACATATTGCCCTGCTTGAAGAAAAGTTAAACATCAGGTTGTTCAATAGAACGACAAGGCGAATGACGCCTACCGAGGCTGGAGAAGAGCTCTATAGCAGCACTCGTCCACTATTAGAACAACTCAACAACGCGCTAGAAACCGTGACTCGCCACTCGCACACCGTAACGGGAGAGCTACGTATTCTTATGCCAGACACACCTGTACTGGCCAAAGCGGTTGTCACCTTTTGCACGCAATACCCGTCAATCTCTTTGTCTTGCGATACAACGCTAAACCCTAAAGATGATGTTATTGATAGCTTTGATGTCATTTTGAGTTTTCATAGAGGGACTTTGTCTGACAGCAATTGGGTAGCAAGGGAAATCAAACGCTGGCCCAGTGTTATTTTGGCTGCGCCTCAACTGCTTAATAAGTGCGGCCGCCCTTACAAAATTACGGATTTAAATCATGTTCCCTGTATCACGACACTTACTGCTGTAAATGGTGCTCCCTGGGTGTTTAAAAATCCCGACGGAGGTCATATTACGCAAACAGTACAATCCTCGTTCAAAGTAAACAGTGGTCATCTCGCTAAATCTGGCGCGTTATCAGGGCTTGGATACGCAATACTTCCAATAGAGTCATGCAAAGACGAGATCGAGAGCGGCAAGCTTGAAGTCATCCCTCTAGAATACGAACCTGAAGATTTAGTGCTTTATGCGTTTTACTCTTCTAGAAAGCACTTAGCCAAGAAAATCTCTATGTTTGTTGAGCACTTAAAACAACACGCGAAACTTAACGCCTAGTTAATCACTAATCATTTATCCCAATAACTATAAAAACTGACATAGTAGAGCAATTCGACATGCGATTTTCTCAAATAAAAAAGCCAGCAATCGAGATTTACTGGCTTTTGCAAAAGGATTTCCGTTGGCGTTTAAATTCTAAACGCTCCTACGTGACGATCGAGAGTTCTCGATAATTCCGCAAGTTGTTGACTTGATTCTTCCAATTGCTCACTCGCCGTTAGCGCGTTTTTCACGGAGTGACTGACGGTATCCATATTCATGTTAATTTCATTTGCTACCGTCGATTGCTGTTCTGTTGCCGTTGCCACTTGAGTATTGATATCCAAAATAGTGGTCACTTGATCTGCAATTGCCTCTAGTGCTTGTCGAGCGAGCTCCGTTTCTGCAGTGCCTTCTTCAATTAGGGTTCTACTATTACTCATTGAATTAACCGCACTTTGGGCTTCGGTTTGCAACTGATGGATCATATTGTCAATTTCATCAGTGGACTGAGCCGTTTTAGTTGCAAGATTACGGACCTCGTCTGCCACTACGGCGAAACCTCGTCCGGCATCACCGGCGCGCGCTGCTTCAATAGCGGCATTTAACGCTAGTAGGTTCGTTTGCTCAGAGATCCCTCTAATGACTTCGAGAATACTACCAATCGACTGAGTGTTGTCCGCAAGGCTTACGATAATATTGGAAGTACTGTTCATCTCGTTTTCAAGATTCGTCATCGCCGTCTTGGTGCGTTCTAGCGTCTTGTAGCCATCTTGAGTCTCATTACTTGCCGTGCTCGCAGCACTTGCTGCACCAGCAGCATTTGACGCGATTTCGTTGACGGTCGCGATCATTTCGTTCATAGACGTGACAACCAACATGGTTTGCTCATTCTGCTCCTGCCCTCTTGCAAGCGCTTGTTGAGATTGTCCACGCAGCGCGACAGCGGAACCATTCAGCTCTACACCAGTATTTACAACTTGTGTAATGATTTCATGTACCTTGCCAACAAACACGTTGAACGCCGAAGAAATTTGTGCGACTTCGTCATTACCTTTTGCTGGTAAACGAACCGTTAAGTCTCCGTCACCTTTCGAGATATCTTGCAACGCCTCCTTAAGCGCAGATAGCGGTCGCATCAGCTTGTTGAGTAGCAGCGATAGAGCCAAAACACACAGAACGAAGATCACCACCATGGAAATCAGTTGGGAAGTAATAATTCCATTCGTCGCTTGGCTTACTTCTGTAATAGGAATACCAATATCAAACGTGCCGTACAACTGACCATTCACGTAGATCGGCGCCATGATATCAAACACCCACACTTTCTGGACATCGGCATACCACTTTGAATACTGTTGTACACCTTTGGTTGCACCTTCAACGGTGTAGTTATCATTGTAGGTTTTATTTAGCTTTTGCTTATCACTGTGAGCAACCGCCGTCACATTGCGATCAATTACGACTGCATAGCTTACGTCTGAACGTTGTTTCAAACCCTCAACGAGCGATTGTAAGTCTTGCATTGGATTGGCTGAGTTCTCCAAAATATAACTTGCATTTCCTGCTAAAAACTCAGCTTGAACTTGGGATTTGTTTAAGATGATGTCATCGATTTTCTGACTCGAAATTAGGTACGTTGATGCCATACTTGCCACGACAGCAATACCAAACATGGCGCAAACGGCTAATAAGATGATTCTTTTCATTTTAATTGTCTCGGTACAATTCAATGTGATGCTCACGACAGAGCGTTAAGCCTTTCGCCTCTTATAACCAACACAAACTGTATTTTTAGCCTGTCTGGCAAAGCTAGACGTAACTTTGTAGCCACTGTATCTGCCTGATTACCGATAACTTTAGAATGAAGGAAGAAAAGTCTTCAAAACGTCACATTTCTACGAGGTTTGGCTGAAAGACAAGAGAGCAATCGCTAACTTCAAGTAAGCGGCCACACTAGCATCGAGAGTTAAAAAAAGAGTTCTAGTTAGAGCCTTGAAAATATAAATAAGCGAGCGCTTCGACCTATATTCTTACAATTCTCCTTTGCTCAATTAAGTTAATTCTATTCCAAATTCTTTGATAACGATGGTCACAATAAAGAAACAAACGATTGAAATAATGGCGCAAATTCCCAAAGAGAACCAAAACGAATATCGGCTCAGTAAGAAAGGAAAAACTAGAAACATCGGCAATGTAGGCAGTACATACCAAAAAGTATAAAACGCGTGGTTCGCGAGCTTTTCCTGACCTTGCCCTTCAATATACATCCAAATCAAAGCTAAAATAGTGACCGTCGGGAGCGCGGCAATCAGCGCTCCCGCTTTATCACTTCTCTTGGCAACTTCAGATATCAGCACCACTATTCCTGCGGTTAACGCGTACTTAGTAATCATCCACAACATGAAAGAGCTACCTTTAATAAACAAAAAGCGACGTAATAATTACAACAGAGCTTAGCTCATTAACGTCGTAAACCCGTGCATGCCCATATATACACCAACGGCGCTAATCAAGATCCCCGATAGATAAGGTGCACGACGAGCCACATCGTTCAAACCACTCCACTTCGATGTTGCTTTTTGAACGCCCACTGCCGCGACAACACCAACTGCAACTAAAGTTAACGCTAGACCAATACTGAAAGACACCACCAAGGTTGCACCAAGTGTCATGGCCTTAAGTTGCAAACAAATGAGTAAAACAGTGACCGCCGCCGGGCATGGTATTAACCCACCCGTCAGACCAAACAGAAGTATTTGTCCATTGGTAACATCTCGATCGCCAAAGCGCTTTTGAATATCTAGAGCGTGAGCACGCTCATGAGCGTCTTGGTACTCTTTATTCTCACCTTCCGAATGGGAATCCGCATGAAAATGCACCTCAAAATCGTGGGTATGATCATGGTGCCCGACCATCAACGTGACGAAAAAGTCATCAGAGGCTTCAATACAGGAGGCGGATTCCAAATAGCCATCGCGCTCAATAAAGTGATAAATATCAGAAGGCTGTCTGATTGCGTTGGGTAGCACTAGTTTAACGTTTTCAGCCGTTAAAGGCTTACCGTTAAGTGTGCGTAACTGAAAACGGCAGTGATGCCCTTCTTCTACGATAGAAAGCGATAGATGCCCATGACCAGTATCGACAATTTGCGTTCTCCAGTCTCGAGCTTGCTTATGAGTTTTGTGCCAAGCTCGCTCATCGCTCCACGTTCTCCAGAACATCCATAAACCCGTCGAGACGATAATTACCCCAGAGATAAGCTGCATCCATGGCTCCGCAGCTTCTGCAGTAAATCTTTGACTTATATACATCCCACCCGCAGCAATTATCCATACGATCGCCGTATGGGAAAGCGTTGCAGCCAACCCCAACATCACCGCCTGCTTCACTGTTCCTTTTACGGCCACAATAAACGCCGCCATCATCGTTTTGGAATGTCCTGGCTCTAATCCATGTAACGCTCCTAATAAAATGGCGCTGGGTATAAAAAACCATCCATTACCTTGTTGTAATAATGCGACAAAATCCATTGTTATTCTCAATATGCTCTTCTAAAGTTGCCCCAAACTATACTCCCCCCTAGTATTAAATACTGCCCCCCAGTATAAGATAAGTGCTACATTATCAGTTAGAATCTCGCAGTCAGTAACTTAAAGAAGATAAGTCATGTCCCATACAACCAGAGATCAAAAGAAGCTCAATACCCGTGTCAGCAAAATACAGGGTCAGGTGAATGGTCTCAAAAAAATGCTGGAAGAAGAACATGAGTGCCAAGATGTGTTGCAACAAATCGCTGCAATTCGGGGGGCAGTAAATGGCTTAATGAAAGAAGTAATTAAAGGTCACTTACTTGAGC
>NZ_WXWT01000073.1:0-2876 GCF_009904725.1 Vibrio sp. V43_P6S15P86 | reverse complement strand
GACAAAACTCAACGTGAAAAAGATATGGAAGTCGTATTGAAAGTACTGGACTCTTATATAAAATAACCCTACTTCGCTAGAGTAAAGTCACTAGGGTTAAACTCGAATAGATCCTTTATATGTAATCGTTAACTAAACGGGAAATAGAGATTCCATTTCATATCGATTAGGTTGAAAGAAACTATATCAGTTCAAGTTAAATAGTTTAGTTATCAGAACTAAAACGGCCCAAACATAGGGCCGTTCATATTATTAAAAATCCCTAAACTATCTGCTAAAAATACATATTGTGATAGGTTTTGACTTTATGGAAGAGTACAGGTAAACCTTTATACCCCTTGTAATTCGACGTGCTTAGCGCTGTAAGATTTTGTAAATGCAATACACCCCAAAAGTACAGCAAGTGGTAACACGGGATCAAAGATTGAACCATGAGATCCGAAGAATAAGTTAAGAATCATGACTAATGAACCCCCAATAGCCCAAGCAATTGTTGTTGGAATAGTCCAAATGATGAGTTGTTTCTTAACCTCAGTCACCCCCATTAGTCGATTAACAATATGGAATAACGAGTCATTAAAGTAGCCAGCAAATAGAGATCCCATCGTAGCTGCCGTCGCTGCGAATAAAAGGTTAACATCAGGAATATTCACTAAAACTGGGGCAGATATAGAAGCAGCGGTTATCATGGAGACTGTACCAGAGCCTTGAATAATGCGAACTAACGTCGCAATAATAAATGGAATCATAACCGCAGAAATAGGAAGCCCTGCAACTTGGTTGGCAATCTCTGCGCCCGCACCCGTTTCACGCAATACCGCACCTAACGCGCCACCAGCACCTGTTACTAACAAAATGATGCCACAAGTGGAGATTCCTTGTTCCATCTTTTCATTCGCTTCTTCTTTGGTAAGGTTATTACCCAATGTGTAAACCGCTAATAAGGTTGCTATTGATAGTGCAATTGTAGGGCTGCCGATAAAAGCGATAAATTGACCAAATGTTGTTGCTGTCAGCCCTTCGAAACCGAAAGTACCCTCTAATAAACCCATCACTGATTTCGCAAGTATAAGTAAAATAGGGATAATAATTGGAGCGATAGATTTACTTAAAGATGGTAGGTCTTTCGCTTCTTTACTTGCAATGTACTCTTTGTGATCATTAATCAGTTGCTCACTAGACTTCGAGAAATGTTCGGTTGGAATGAACTCAGGAAACTGCTTTTCTAACCATCTTGCATACCAAACAATACCCATGACACAAGGCGCTGCGATCATCAAACCAAAACCTAACATGCTGGCAAGATCGACACCAAAGATACCAGCAACTCCCAAAGGCCCTGGAGTCGGCGGAATAGCGTGATGCGCTACGACCAAGCCGCCCGCCAGAGCAACCGTAAGCGTTAAAATCGAGCGATTGGACGTTTTTGACAAAGACTTCGCAATTGGATAAAGAATGATAAGCGCGCTATCCACAAAGATTGGGATGCTAACAATATAGCCTGTTACAGCAAGAGCGGCCTCTTCTTTCTTTTTTCCTAACCACTTTATAAAATTATAGGCAATACTTTCTCCTGCTCCAGAAGCCTCTAAAATAGCCCCCATCATAACGCCGAGACCGATGACAATCCCTATACCGCCTAATGTTCCACCAAATCCTTTGCTAACGGTCGCAATCGTGTCGTCAACACTTAACCCACCAATAATACCTGCGATACATGCCGCAATTAACATCGCAATTAACACATGTACTTTTGTACGTAATACAAGAAAAACAAGGACTGATACGGCTACTATTAGTCCAATTACTGAGGTTGGTAACATTAGACAATCTCCATATTGTTAACAGAAATAAATTGTTGTAATACATCCTTGAAATTACTGTCTGCTTTAAATCCAAGCTCCAGTTCTTTAGTACAATCAATTTTTTGTGGCCAACTACTCACAATACGATCAATACCCGCATCATGCTCATAGGTAATATAATTAGAAAGTTGCTTACCCACTAAAGTGTCCATTGTTTGAATCATCTCAGCTGGTGTAGTTTGAATGCCAGGTAAATTAAGCGTTCTATAGGACAGATTATTTAACTGCTCATAAGGCATTAGCCCTGCATATTGAATATTGTCAACCACTCTAGACGGGCTCGATATCCAAAGTTTTAGCGTAGGGTCTACAGGACAATTTGATTCTTGAGCATTCAAAGGCTCACGAATAATTCCGCTTACGAAAGAGCTAGCGGCAAGGTTTGGTTTCCCAGGGCGAATACAAATAGTCGGTAAACGTACGGATACAGCTTTAACAAAGCCTTTACGGGCATAGTCGTTCACCAATAACTCACCTATAGCTTTTTGCGTCCCGTAGGATGACTGAGGATGAAGTGCTGTTATTGGTGTAATAGTTTCCGGAAGATCACCACCAAATACAGCTAAAGATGAAGCAAACGTAAAACGAATATTAGGGTTTACTTTACGGCAACGCTCAAGCAATAACTGTGTGGTCGTCAGATTTACAGCTACGCCTAAATCAAAATCTTGCTCAGCATGGCTCGATACAATTGCCGCTAAATGAAAAATGTGTGTCGTTTCGGCAGTAATAACTTGGTCTATATTTTCTCGCTTTGTCATATCCATGACTAAAGAAACGACTCGGTCATCAATGCCCTCTAAGCGCGACTTTTGAATGTCGACAATAGTAATACTTTCAGCTTTGTTTTCTTTTAGTAGTGATTTGGCAAGTAGGGTTCCGAGAAAACCCGCCCCTCCAGTTATGATAATATTCATAGTCACGACCCTTTGTTTTTGTAATTGGTTTCAAGTTATTTATGGATAGAAATTAAAATTGTTATAGGTATGGTTTAACCCAACTAAGGCCCAG
>NZ_WXWT01000036.1:0-7140 GCF_009904725.1 Vibrio sp. V43_P6S15P86 | reverse complement strand
CCTTAGAATACAACACAGGCTCCGGTTGGGTGACAGTGCCAAACGATGGCGTAGTAACGGTGCCAGCTGGGCAAACCGAGTTTGATGTGCGTATTGCTTCCATTGATGACGCGGTGTACGAAGGCCCTGAAGATTTCAGTGTGACAGTAACCGGCATTGGGGCAGTGCAAGGCAGTGATACGGGTACGGCGACGATTATTGATAATGATGCTCCTCCTTCTATTTCAAATGTTGTGAATGCAGTTGTTTCGGAAGAAGGTTTAGCTAATGGTATCCCTGATAATACAGGATCACCTTCAGACACTACTAACTCCGCAAGTTTCTCAGGAACATTCACAGTTGCCGATCCAGACACGGCGAATGTTTCAGTGGTATTGGCTGGCCCTAACAACCTAACATCAGGAGGGGAGCCTATATCGTGGACGTGGGACAACAGTACTCAAACGCTGACTGCGAAAACTGCTCACCTGAGCGTTGTTGCTACTGTTGTGCTGAGCGAGCCTTCAGCTTCAGGTCAAGGCTCTTGGGACTATACTATTACTCTGTTTGAGCCACTTGATCATCCTGTTAATGATGTGGAAGACATCATCAACTTTGATTTACAGATTTCTGTAAGTGATGGACAAACAACAACATCTCAAAGCTTAAATGTGGCCGTTGAAGATGATTGCCCATACGTGCCTGTGGTTGTTCAACCCGTCGATGTGTCGCTTACTGGTGCACCTAACGTTCTGACAGGGCGCATAGATTTTGCAGGAAGTGAGGCAGATGCAACCAGTCGAACATTTGGGGACGTTGTTGTGACTGCAAACGGTTTTGTGTCTGACGAATCTGTGATGCTGGGAACAGCTGAAATCAATCAATCATCAGAAGGGATTGGCGTTAAAAGTTCTGGTAACAACGGCTTCCAATTAGAAAACGAAGTCGATTATCGATTCGCGGGTAATGAGGGTGTATCAGAGCAGTTAATCATAGACTTAGGCAATAAAGTTGCTTACGGAGCAGAAATAGAATTTGAGAAAATGTTTGGTGGTGAACTTGAGAAAGGAATCGCATCTTTTTATAGAGATGGTGTATTAATTGCTCAGCAATCGTTCAGCTCTGACGCAAGCAGTGGTGATTACGCGGCAAATTTCAATGTTCAACAGGGAGGCTTTGATAAAATCATCCTCGAGGCGACCAGTAATGGCAATGGCCCGGATACTGAAGACAACAGTGACTTTACCGTTAAATCAATAACCTTTACAGGTGCGTACTCTGGCGTGCCAATTGCTAGTGCGGATGGGAACCTCGGTGCTGTATATGGAGCTGATGGCCCTGGTTCTATAGTCTTAAATGGAGGTGAGGCTGGTTTAGAGACTCTAGATGGTAAAGACGTGTTGATATACGTCGATCCACAAAACTCTAATAGACTGATTGCAGAGGCTGATGGAGAGCTTGCATTCGAAGTTCAACTTACACCTAGCACTGGAAAATGGGAGTTCTTCCAATACTTGCCTTTGACCTCACCTTATGGCGATGGGGATATCGATTTTAACTACACTATTACTGATAATGATGGCGACAGTAAAGCGGGGTACTTTTCTGTCAACCCTTACGCCCCACCAATCGTAGAAGGTGTAACACTAAACGTTTCTGAGGAAGGCTTAAGCAACGCCATTGCTGATGACTCTGCTCTAAACGGCTTTGATGACACAACTGACTCGAGTTCTGATGTAGAACAATTGACGCTGGGTCAAACCGTTGATTCTGTTACGCTCAGTGAACCATCTACAGTTCTTACTAGTAACGGGATCTCTGTAACGTGGACGTTATCAAATAACGACCAAATGCTTATCGGTTCAGCGAACGGTGAAGAGGTTATCAAAATATCAGTCAATGATACTGGAGTGGTATCTACGGAGCTTCTTGGTCCGATTGATCACTCCAACCCATCTGGAGAAGACACCTTAAATATTGAGGTGCCTGTGCTTGTCTCGAATGCTCGTGGTCTTACTAACTCCACAACGGTCAACGTTATTGTGGAAGATGACTCACCAGATTCTGCATCTATTATTCACGATGTAGTTGCAGAAACTAAAGAAAGTGCCAACGTTCAGCTCATAATGGATGTCTCGGGTTCTATGCGAACGGATAATCGCTTGCAGATAATGAAAGATTCGGCAACTCAGTTATTGAATCAATATGAGTCTATCGGTCAAACGCGAGTTCAAATTATTACTTATAGCAGTACAGCATCCACTTACGCTATAGGTGCTGCGACGTGGCTGACGGTCGAGGAGGCCAAAGCGTATATTGAGACGCTAACTGCGGGTGGCGCGACTAACTATAACAACGCGCTAAATGAAGCAAAACAGTCATGGGATGATGTAGGTAAGTTAACCAGTGCGTCGAATGTTAGTTACTTCTTGTCAGATGGTCAGCCAAACCCTGCGTCATCATTTATAAACGACGCTCGCGAGCAGAGTTGGATTGATCACCTAACCGATCCTGATAATCAGATAACAGCCCTAGCGTATGGCATGGGCGTTAATCTTATGCCGGATCAATTAGATCGCGTAGCATATGATGGCTTTTTGAATCAAGACCTTGATGGTGTTGTGGTTCCTGACGTAACTCAATTACCTCCGGTTATGTTGCAGTCAGTAATTCAACCTGTTGGGGGGAACTTGATGTATACCACTTCTCCAGATACAGGTATTGGTGCGGATGGTGGTTATATTAGCGAAATAGAACATGACGGTGTCACTTATTCGTTTGATGGTACAGACCTAATAGTTACTGACAATAACGATGGTATTTCGCATGCATTTGACGACACAACGATGCAGCTTACTATCTATATCGACAGCAAACATACTCTGGAAATCGACCTAAACGATGGTGCGTATGCATTTTATGGTGCGGTGGGTGATACAGTTGAAACGTTAGACTTCGATTATGTATTGACGGATAACGATGGCGATCAAAGTGAGAATACCCTGCAATTCGTTATTGATGAAAACGGAGGAGTAAATGCTTCAAGTAATGGCTCTGCAAATATTATTGAAGCTGAAGTAGATGTAAGTCATGACATCTTGATCGGTAATGATAACGAGGCAGATGTCTTTAAATGGGTCAACGACTCCTTGGATACAGGAACAGATCTAATTAGAGGTTTTGAGAGAGATTTGGACACCTTAGATCTGAGTGAAGTCGTTGAAGATGCCGGGCACAATACGATAGAAGAACTTCTTAATAGTATTGACTTGAACATTGATGGCATTACCTAATTTTAGAAATAACCCATAACGATGGAAACTCAATTCAAACTATCGTAATAGAAAACGGGGCGACAGAGTTTAGTGATTTAATCGTGGGAAATGCGGACTTTGAGAGAGATGTGTTATCCGCACTAACTAAGGTTAACTTAGAGCCATAATGAAAAAGGGCCAGTAGGCCCTTTTCTTCTGCTTTGTCTTACTTATTCGTAGCCTAAAGCACTTTACATGCAAAACCTTTTAAGTAGAAACCTTCTGGATATGCTGTATCGGTTGGGTGGTCAGCGGCTTGTTCAAAACGCTCCACAAACTTTACTTGGCGGTTAGCGTCTACGGCTGCATCAGCGATGATTTTCTGGAACAGAACTTGATCCATCAAGCCAGAGCAAGAGTAGGTCAGTAGCGTGCCGCCCGGTTTTAGAATTTGCATTGCTAGCATGTTGATGTCTTTGTAACCACGACATGCGCCGTTTAGTTGTGCTTTGCTCTCTGCGAACTTCGGTGGGTCCATGATCACAACATCGAACTGAGTTCCTTGATCACGATACTCACGAAGCAGCTTAAATACGTCTGCATTTAGGAACACGGCACGCTTCTTCGAAATATCAAACTCGTTTAGTTCTGCGTTGAATTTTGCGGTATCTAAAGCAGGTTGTGACACGTCAGCGTTAATCACACGCTTTGCATCACCTTTTAGAGCGTAAAGTCCGAAGCCACCAGTGTAAGAGAAGCAGTTAAGAACTTCTTTGCCTTTCATATATTTCATCGCTTGCTGGCGACTATCACGTTGATCTAGGTAGAAACCTGTTTTGTGTCCGCCAACGATATCTACACTAATCTTTACGCCATTTTCTTCGATGACGACCGATTTAGGTGGCTCTTCGCCGTGCAAGACGCCCGTGATCTCTTTTAAACCTTCTTTTTTACGAACGGCCACGTCAGAGCGCTCGTACACATTACAATCAGGGAAGCACTCAACCAGAGCGTCAACAATAGCCTGCTTATTGTGTTCTGCGCCAGCACTGAGAAGTTGGCACACAAAGAAATTTTGGTAACGGTCGATCGTAACGCCAGGTAAGCCGTCAGACTCTGCTGCGATAAGGCGATAACCCGTAAGGCCATCACGTTTGATAATGTCTTCACGAAGAAGTTGTGCGTCTTTAAGTCGTTTAACGAAAAACGCGGTGTCGATTTCTTCTTTATCAAAACTCCAAATACGAGCACGAATTTGTGAAGCTGGCGAATATGCCGCCTTAGCTAGCCATTTACCGTCGTGAGTGAATACATCAACCGTTTCGCCAAGAGCAGGTTCGCCCTCAACTTTGTTGATGCCTCGAGAGAAGATCCAAGGGTGCTTGCGCTTAACCGATTTCTCACGACCTTTAACCAAATAGATAGCAGCTGTCATTTCATTTGCTCTTGTTGAATTTTGAAAGGGGCGTATTGTCCGGGATGTTGAGGGCAAAAGCAATATCCCTCAACAATCCAGTCATTTGCTAAACGGTCGGTATCGTTAGTCATAATCGTCGGCATAGCTGTTAGCTGGCATAAAAAAGGGCCACTTGCGTGACCCTGATAAACTGATATTTGCTTATGCTCTCAAACCTGTGAGGAGAGATTCCATCGTATCGCTTTGCTTACGCAACTGTTCGACGTTTTGCGAGGTCGTGCTGATCATATTGCACACATTATCTGCTTGAACTCGGATTTCTTCAACGCTTGAGGCGATATTGTCCGCGACTACACCTTGTTCTTCAGCCGCTGTTGCAATTTGAATACTACTGTCGGAGATAGTTTGATTTTTATCTGCCAAAGAGCCGATTTCGTGATTCACTTCCGTCATGAGGTTTTGTCCCTCATTTGCATTGTTGACAGTCACTTCCATCAGTTTAGTAAGTGATTGACTGTTACGCTGTAATGATTCGATCATCGTTTGGATTTCAACCGTCGCTTGTTGAGTGCGTCCCGCAAGAGCGCGAACCTCATCTGCAACGACCGCAAATCCACGACCTTGCTCACCAGCACGTGCTGCTTCAATGGCTGCGTTCAATGCAAGTAGGTTAGTTTGCTCGGAAATCCCATTAATGGTTGTCACGACTTCATCAATTTGTGCGGCATTAGCATCTAACTCCGCTACTGCTTGAGACGCAGATTGAATCTCATTAGAGAGGTTCGAAATCGAGTGAAGCGTATTCTCAACTTTCACTTGTCCAGACTGAGCCACGTTACGCGCATCATCGGTTTGCGTGCTTGAATCGTGAGCTAGTGTCGCGACTTCTCGAATCGTTGATGCCATCTGTTCCGTTGCACTCGCAAGAGAGTTGAGGTGTTCCTGCTGAGTCGCTGAAATATCTGAACTGTGATGAATCGATTGATTCAGATCTGAGCTAATTTGTTGCATTAAAGCCACAGACTCTTGAATCGACAGCACCATTTGTTGCTCTCGTTCTGCAACTTTGTCTATCGTAATAGCAATTTCACTAAACTCGTCGCGAACAGGGAAGAAGTTCATTCTCGCGGTGAGGTCACCTCCCGCAAGGGTGTTTAATGCTTTATTCATCGTGAACATTGCGCCGCCGATAAACGTCATGATGTAGTAAACGCCAAGCGCGAGAATAAACAAGCTCACACAGATGATGCTCACTTGAGTCGTTGATAGGGTAGCCCATAAAGAAAGTTCATGGTTTGCAACCAAGCTGTACGCACCATTTAAAACTGATACGGATTGCGGCCCTGAGCCAATAGAAACGGTTTCTGAACCCGCAATGAGGCTTGCTACTTGAGATTGAGAAAGGTTGCCTGCCTCTATCAGACCTTTCATAAGCATGAGCTCTTCTTGGTACATACTTGAGATCAACGTATTAGCCGCGCTATTAAGGACGAGAGTGAGAATGACTAAAGCAAGAAGAGGGAGAGCGAAGAGCAAATAGAACTTTTCTTGAATCTTTAAGTGAATGAGATACTTATCAATCCAGCGGAATGGAATTTCTTTCATAATTATAATAACCGTGCAAAAACCCACTATCCTTAGTGGGGTGAATAGACGAAAAGAATATATCACTCAGTAAAAAGAAGCGGTACAAAGATGAACGTAAAGTGTGAGAGATTTATAGTAAAAGGTCATGTTCAAGGCGTGGGTTTTCGTTACCATACTTCCCATCAAGGATTGAAGCTAGGGTTAACAGGTTATGCGAAGAACCTAAACAATGGTGATGTTGAAGTGATGGCGTGTGGAACAGACGCGCAAATAGCTGCGTTTTCCGAGTGGTTGAAAGAAGGCCCGCGAACGGCAACAGTAGAGAGTGTGATACAGGAGTCTGCGTCATATAAGCCGTTGCGCGGTTTTAAGATTTTGTAAATTCTACAAGCATTTAGCTGGCTTTGGTAGGCCGGCTAATTTAGTCGCTTGTTTAGCTGGTCCCTTTTTAAACAGCTTGAATAGATACTTACTGTTACCTTTTTCTGGGCCGTGCGCTTTTTCCATTGCTTTGACAAGCATACGCACAGCTGGGGAAGTATTAAACTCTTCATAAAAATCTCGCACAAAGTGCACAACTTCCAAATGAGCATCCGTAAGCTCGATGTCTTCTTCTTTTGCTAAAAGCTCAATCATACCTTCTTCCCATTGAGTATGATCCAGTAAGTAGCCTTGAGCATCAGTTTCAATTTCTTTGCCGTTGTAAACGAACATAACGTTTTATCCGTTAAGTGAACATGGATGTTTATAGATTAGCGACAGGTGAGGATGTTCTCAACAAAAGAATCTCGAAGTAGTGCCGAGCGAAGCAAAAGCGTACAAAATGGTGAGTGCTTTTTGACTAAGCGAGGTGCTTTGATATAAATGCTCTTTTATTCAAATAAATAGGAAACTATTCAGTTT
>NZ_WXWT01000480.1:0-7149 GCF_009904725.1 Vibrio sp. V43_P6S15P86 | reverse complement strand
GCTAATATCTTTAGCTAACGAAATTACGTAAAAGAGCAGAATGGCTAAAAAAATCACCATGAGTGACATTGCGGCGGCGGCTGGCGTCTCTCAGTCGACCGTATCGCTGGTATTGAATGGCTCAACTTCCGTAAAAATCGCGGAAGCGACCAAACGTAAAGTGCTCGAAACCGCAGAATCACTTGGCTACAAAAACAAAAAGGTTGCCCATGCTTTGGGACGCCCTAAAAAGATCGCATTGGTGATCAACGGCTTAACCAGTTATGACCCATTTATCGATGCCATCAATGCAGCGAGAGAAGAAGCGTGGTCGAACGACTACATATTGGTGACCTTCAATTACAGCCATGATGAAGTGTTGGCAAGCAAGATTGAGTCGGAGATCAACGGCGGTGATTACGCAGGTTTGGTTTACGCATCCAGTATGACGCGAGAGTTGGAGCAGCAACGCGTCACAACTTCCTTACCGACTGTGCTGCTGAACTGCACCAACGAAGAACACACCGAAACGCCAAGTATTTTGCCGGCCGATATGATTGGAGCTTACAAAGCAGTTTCACACCTCACAGCGCAAGGTTATCGTCGCATTGCCATGCTGTCTGGTGAAAGTTGGATGCTAGCCAGTAAGCAACGTGCCGATGGTTATCGTCAGGCTCTCATTGATGCAGACATCATTCCTAACTCAGAGTATTTAGTCGATGCAAACTGGTCGCTAAAAGAAGCGCACCAGCAAACACTGGCACTACTGAATATGGAGCAGCCGCCGGAAGCGATTTTCTGTGGCAGCGACTATATGGCAATGGGGTGCTACCAAGCGATAGCGGAGTTGGGGTTGAAGATTCCTCAGGATGTTGCCGTTGTCGGTTACGATAATCAGCAAATCGCCTCTGAAAGCTTTCCAGCATTAACGTCGGTTGAACTGCCCTACTCAGACATGGGTAAACTCGCAATCGAATCGTTGATGGCACTGATTGAAGGGCAACCGTTGCTTTCTAACAAACGCAAAGTAGAGGGTGAGCTCATCGTTCGAACCTCTTCGACAAAAACAAAAAAGGTGGGCATGTAGCCCACCATAACACCCAAAGTCGTTGGAGTTGCAGCATCGCTGCCGCTGCAAGTTCAAAGGGTAGAAGTGCTATCTAAAATTCAAACTGATAAGTAGTTTGATGCTGATAGCAATCCCCAGAGCTCAACACCCCATTGTTGAGTCCCCATTCTGGTTTGTTTGGCCCGTCTGGAAAGTACTGCGTTTCCAATGCTAGGCCGTCATAGCGTTCGTAAGTTTTACTTGCACCTGGCGTACCGGCTAAGAAATTACCTGAATAAAACTGGATGGCAGGCTTGGTGGTTTTCACTTTCATCACCACATCTTCTTTTGGTGCAATTAAAACCGCAGTGACAGACACGCCATCGGTCACTTCAGCCGTGAATACAAAGGCGTGATCGTAGCCACCAGCAGTTTTCTGATCTTGCTCGGCAAGAAATTCTTGGCCAATCGATTTTGGCTCGGTGAAGTCGAAACTGGTACCCGAAACTCGCTTTTGTTCACCAGTAGGAATTAACCCTGCATCTGTTGGCAAATAATACCCAGCGTTAAGCTGTAAAGTATGATCCAAACTTTTCGCGCGGCTCGCCTCTCCAGCCAAGTTAAAGTAGGCGTGATTGGTTAAATTCACTGGTGATGTTTTGTCGGTCTTAGCATCATAGGCGATAGCTAATTCATTCTCGTCAGTGAGCGTGTACGTAACCTTCACATCGAGGTTTCCCGGATAACCTTGGTCACCGTCCGGAGAGCGAAGTGAAAAAGTGACCTGTTGATCATTTTGCTCTTCAACCTTCCAGCGGCGTTTATCAAACCCTTCCAGCCCACCGTGCAGTGAGTTTTCACCGTTATTGATACCAAGTTGATACTTCTCTCCGTCTATCTCAAACTGCCCTTTCGCAATTCGGTTAGCAAAGCGGCCAACAATGGAACCGAAGTAAGCGTCTTGCTTCATGTGTTCAGCCATATTTGGTGAGCGCAACAACACTTCACGGTTTTCACCATTTACCGGTAATGTGCAACTCAACCATGTCGCACCGATATCCATAAACGACGCCGTCATACCATTCGCGTTGGTCAAATGAATCAGATTCGCAGTTTGGTCATCAAACGACGGCGTTTGCGCCATCGCTTGTTCTAGTTGTTGAAAATAGGCTTTCATCATCATTCCTTACAGCACTTCAACCAAACCCGCACCATTTTTGGCTTGGCAAACATAAATCGACTCTTTTAAGCCCGTAGCCGCTTGGTACTTCGCTTCAACTACCGCTTTCACATCATCAACCAGTGCTGGCGGTACAAGTGCCACGATGCAACCACCAAAGCCACCGCCAGTCATGCGCACGCCGCCTTGATCGCCGATCACCTCTTTGACTATATCCACCAGCGTATCGATTTCTTTTACCGTGATTTCGAAATCATCGCGCATCGAGGCATGAGACTCGGCCATCAGCTCGCCCAAGCGCTTCATATCGAGTGCTCGTAGCGCTTGTGCCGCTTCCACAGTACGATCATTTTCTGTGATGACGTGACGAGCACGTTTTGCCACCATTTCATCCAGCTCAGCGACTTTCTCGTTGAACTGCTCAATCGTCACATCACGCAAAGCTTTCACACCGAAAATACGCGCCGCTTCTTCACATTGCTGACGACGAGTGTTGTATTCACTGTCGACCAAACCACGTTTTTTATTCGAGTTGATGATCACGACTGCCATCTCTTCTGGCATTGAGACTGCTTCAGTTTCAAGGCTACGGCAATCTAATAGCATCGCATGATTTTCACGCCCTTCCGCTGAAATCATTTGATCCATGATGCCGCAGTTGCAACCGACGAATTCATTCTCTGCTTGCTGACCGTTTAAGGCGATTTCGGCTTGGCTGATTTCAAGGTTAAACAGCACTTTAAACGTTTGACCGATCACCACTTCCAATGCCGCCGATGAGCTCAAACCCGCGCCTTGAGGTACGTTGCCGCTGACTGAAATATCCGCCCCAGTAAACTGGTAGCCACGCGCCAGAAGACACTTCACCACGCCGCGAATGTAGTTCGCCCACATTTTATCTTGCTGGAAAGTAATGGCTTGCGTGATATCGAATTCGTCCACTACGTTACCGTAATCGACCGACACCACACGCACGATATTGTCTTCACGCTTTGCCGCCGCCACGACCGTTTGGTAGTTAATGGCACACGGTAGGACAAAACCATCGTTGTAATCGGTGTGCTCACCAATCAAGTTCACACGACCAGGCGCTTGGATAATATGGCTAGGTGCGTAGCCCAACACTTGCTCAAATGACGCTTTCACATTTTGGATAAGTTCAGACATAGGGACGTTCTCTTAAAATAGTAATTTGTGTGGGATAGCGCGTTGAGCCTAACTTTCTATCTGTAAAGTCGCGCTATCCCGTTATTCGTAATCAGTCCAATTTAAAGACTTAGCATTCTTTGTAGTGGACATCACTCACATCACGCAGACGCTGCGCCGCTTGCTCTGCGGTGAGGTCACGTTGGCTTTCTGCCAGCATTTCGTAGCCCACCATGAACTTACGAACCGTGGCACTGCGCAGTAGTGGCGGATAAAAAAGTGCATGAAGCTGCCAATGGTCGATGTCTGTGCCTTGGTCAAAAAACGGCGCGTAGTGCCAGCCCATTGAGTAAGGGAAAGAGCATTGGAATAAATTGTCGTAACGGCTGGTCAGCTTCTTGATCGCTAGCGCTAAATCGTCTCGTTGCTCATCGCTGAGTTCGCTCATGCGACGAATGTGCGTTTTCGGCAACAACATGGTTTCGAACGGCCAAGCAGCCCAGTAAGGTACCACCGCCAGCCAGTGTTCAGTTTCCACCACGATGCGTGAGCCGTCTTTGAGTTCCGCTTGCACGTAATCCACCAGCAAGTTGCTGCCGTGCTCTTGGTAGTACGCTTTTAGGTTGTGCTCTTTGCGCTCGATTTCATTTGGTAAGAAGCTGTTCGCCCAGATTTGACCGTGTGGATGCGGCTGAGAACAGCCCATGGTTTCGCCTTTGTTTTCGAACGCCTGAACCCAAACGTACTCTTTGCCGAGCTCTTCAATTTGCTCATTCCATGTATCAATCACGCCACGAATATTATCCACAGGCAGCTCCGGTAAGGTTTTGCTGTGATCTGGCGAGAAGCAAATCACTCGGCTCAAACCACGCACGCCTTGCGTTTTGAATAGCGGGTTGTTTGACTCCGGTGCATCTGGTGAATCCACCATCAGCGCAGCAAAATCGTTATTGAACACATAGGTGCCTTGGTAATCTGGATTAACATCGCCAGAGATACGTTCGTTGGTTGGACAAAGGAAACATTTACCGTCATAGCTTGGTAGCTCATCCAATGCGGGCTTTTCATCTGCGCCGCTCCAAGGGCGTTTTGCACGGTGAGGTGAAACCAAAATCCATTGCCCAGTCAGAGGGTTGTAACGGCGGTGTGGATGATCCACTGGGTTAAATTCGACATTCGACATGTTACTTACTCAACTTTTAAGAATTCTTTCATCTGCATTTCTCAATGGAATTGGAAAGTGCAGACAATAATGCGGCGACGTAAACTACGCAGGGGAATAGCCATTGGGATTTTTTGACTGCCAGTTCCACGTATCGGCGGTCATTTCAGCCACCGTGCGTGTTGCTTTCCAACCTAGTTCACGCTCTGCTTTTTCCGTGCTTGCCCAACATTCAGCAATATCCCCAGGACGACGCGGGCATAACTCGTAAGGCACTGGTTTACCGCAAGCGGTCGCGAACGCATCCACCATCTCAAGTACGCTCGATCCTTTACCTGTACCTAAGTTGTAAATGTGCAAACCCGATTTCTCACCCACCGTTTTCAAAGCCGCAATATGGCCATCGGCCAGATCCATCACATGGATGTAATCGCGCACGCCAGTGCCATCAGGTGTTGGGTAATCGCTACCGAATACCGCGAGTTTTTCTCGGCGGCCAACAGCGACTTGGGCGATAAATGGCATCAGGTTATTGGGAATGCCTTGTGGGTCTTCCCCCATGCAGCCCGATGGGTGTGCGCCAACTGGGTTGAAGTAACGCAGTAAGGTGATGCTCCAGTCGTTTTCAGCATGGAACAGATCGCTTAAGCACTGCTCCACCATATATTTGCTGCGTCCGTATGGATTGGTGGTTGCGCCTGTTGGTGAGTCTTCCGTAATCGGCACTATTTCAGGGTCACCGTAAACCGTTGCCGATGAACTGAATACGATGCTTTTCACGCCCGCTTTACGCATACTGCGCGCTAACACCAATGAGCCATTGACGTTGTTGTCGTAGTACTCAAGTGGTTTTGCCACCGATTCGCCAACCGCTTTGAGGCCAGCAAAGTGGATCACGGCTTGGATTTCGTGCTGCGCGAATACCGTATCCAAAAAGGCTTCGTCACGGATGTCACCTTGGTGGAACGCAGGCTGTTTGCCAGTCAGCGCTTCAATACGGTTTAACACTTCCAGTTTGGCGTTACACAAGTTATCAACGATGATAGGTTCCATTCCCGCTTCAATCATCTGAACGCAAGTGTGACTACCGATGTATCCCATACCGCCTGTGACAAGAACTTTCACTTTTTGCTTCTCCACGTTTGCTGCTTTCTGTTCACACCTCACTCTGATGCGCTAAAAGCCAATCGCCATTGCATCGAATCGGTACGCCCATTTCTTAACTGGCTAAAAGTCTAGCAACCAATCTCGATCCAGATCCGTGATCGAATTCAAATTGTGTAAACGTTTCCACAAAATTACACAAAAGCCTTATTTTAGATGCTGACTTTAGTTAAATTAAACCAGGAGGATGATGAGCAGTGAAGATGAGTCGAGCAGATACCGCTCTCTTTCGTGGATCGCACGATTTTACTAAAAGTTTGTGCATCCCTAAGTAGCTGTTTACAATAGCCAGATTATTGAGTTCTCACTTGGACTGTGAGCAATGCCAACGGGAAATGTACATGGCAACACTAAAAGATATCGCCACTGAAGCGGGCGTCTCACTTGCAACCGTATCGCGAGTTTTGAATGACGATCCGACGTTGAGCGTTAAAGAAGAAACCAAACGCCGCATTTTAGAAATCGCAGAAAAGCTGGAGTACCGCACCAGCAGCTCGAAGAAAGCCACCAAAGAAGCCAAGCAAAAACATCACTTTTTGGCCTTGTACAATTACAAACAAGAAGCAGAAGTGAACGACCCGTACTACTTGTCGATTCGTCATGGGATTGAAACTCAGTGCGACAAACTCGGCATTACGCTAACCAATTGCTACAACAGCGAAATTGATGTTGAAACGCAAAAGATCACGGGTGTCCTTTTAGTCGGAAAAGTCGACCAAAAGGTGGTCAATAAGTTACCTAAACGCCTAGCCGATAGCATCTGTTACATCGACTTTTCAGATCCAACTAGTCCTTACGATTGCGTTGATATCGATCTTGTAAGAATCAGCAAGCAAGTGGTTGATTTCTTTGTACAACAAGGCTACGAGCGCATCGGATTTATTGGTGGACAAGACGAGCCCAACACCGCAGACATTCGTGAAAATGCGTTTGTGGACTACGGCAGTCTAAAAGGTGTGGTTTCTGAAGACGACATTTATCGTGGCGATTTCTCTAGCTTGTCCGGTTATGACTTAGCGAAAGAGATGCTGGCCAAAGGCGATTTCCCAAAAGCGATGTTCATTGCTTCGGACTCCATTGCGATCGGTGTGTTACGAGCAGTGCATGAGTTTGGTTTAAACATTCCTGATGATATTGCGCTGATCAGCGTGAACGACATTCCTACCGCGCGCTTTACCTTCCCTCCTCTATCTACCGTTCGTATTCATTCTGAAATGATGGGGATTCAAGGCGTGAACTTGTTAGTAGAAAAATACCGTGACGGACGCGCACTGCCCCTTCAAGTGTACGTTCCAAGCAAGCTCAAGCTACGCGGCACAACTCGATAAAAACACCCTCAAAACTGCTCAAATAAAGCACTGAATTTTCAGTGCTTTATTATTTCTTCTTTTATTTTCTACCGAATTTTTACTGTTTTTACTTTCCAAAACAATCTAGAACGCATTCCTTTACTCTGATCACATCTTGCTC
>NZ_WXWT01000175.1:3053-10233 GCF_009904725.1 Vibrio sp. V43_P6S15P86 | reverse complement strand
GTATGTATGTACAGTATATTTCTGTGAGAGAAAGTCGCAAGATTTTTATGAAGAGAGAAATGAAAAAAGGCAGCGTTTGCTGCCTTTTCAATCGATTATGTGAGGTAACCTGAATGAGTTATTTACGCTTCGGTTGAGCGTCGATGCACTGACCGTTCACATCGGTAACCGCAGGATCCATTAAGTGCAAATATAGCGGCATGATATCCAGTGGCGTTTTGAGAGTATTTGCATCTTCACCCGGATATGCTTTTTCACGCATGCGAGTACGAGTGGCACCAGGGTTAATTGCGTTAACGCGGATCGGCGTATCACTCAGCTCGTCAGCTAAAACTTGCATCATGCCTTCTACGGCAAATTTAGAGATAGCGTATGGCCCCCAGAATGCGCGGCCAGAGTGGCCGACGGTCGAAGAGGTAAAGATAATACGCCCAGCTTCTGATTTACGCATCACAGGCAGTAGTGCTTGAGTCATTAGCACTTCGGCTTTCACGTTGATCTGCATGATATCGTCGAAGTCTTCCTCTTTGATTTGATCAAATGGACACAGCGAACTCAAGACACCTGCGTTGTGTAATAGACCATCCAAGCGACCAAACTGTCCTTCGATTGTCTCTGCCATATCAATGTAATTCTGCTGAGTTGCACCCTTGAGATCCAGAGGAATGATAGCGGCTTGTGGATAGCCAGCTGCTTCAATCTCATCATAGATAGATTCAAGGTTTTGCACATTTCTACCCAAAAGAATAACAGTTGCACCGTGCTCGGCATAAGAAAGCGCGGCTTGACGGCCGATGCCATTACCAGCGCCAGTAACAAGAATGACTTTACCTTTTAGAGCATCAGCTGAAACGGAGTAGTTCACGGCGATAAATCCTTATTATTGTAAGAGGGTCCATGATAGTTAATTGACGCTAAAAAACGCCTGTTTCTCAATGGAAAATCTTGGTAATCGTGACAAGATGGTTACAATACACCAATTCATGTGTTATACCAATTCCAGAACTTTCGTTAGGTATGCTATCAATCAGAACAAGTGGTTACAAACCGCGCTGCCTTCTCGCTGATGTTTCTGCGTAACATACTAACGTCATCTGAAATGAGATAAAGGAGCTCTCGTTGGAATTTTTATTAGATTATGGTCTGTTTCTGGCCAAAATTATCACGGTGGTTGCTGCGATAATTGTTCTGCTCATTATTGCAAAATCGGCTGGTGGCAAATCGGGTGCGGTGAAAGGGGAGTTAGAGATTACCAACCTTTCAGAGCAACACAAACAATCTGTTGAGCAGTTAGAACATCATTTGCATGACGATGCTTTCATCAAAGCTCGAGATAAAGCGGTCAAGAAAGAAGAGAAAGAGAAAAACAAATCTCGTGAAAAAGAGATCAAACAAGCGAGCAAAGACGGTTCATTAGATAGCAAGCGTGAACCACACCTATTCGTTCTTGATTTCAACGGTAGCATAGATGCAAAAGAAGTTGCGTCTTTACGTGAAGAGATCACTGCTATTTTGGCTGTCGCACGTGAAGGCGATGAAGTATTACTTCGTTTAGAATCTGGCGGTGGTATGGTTCATGGCTACGGCCTTGCCTCTTCTCAACTGGACCGAATTAAAGCTGCGGGTCTTCCTCTGACTATCTCTGTAGACAAAGTTGCGGCAAGTGGCGGTTACATGATGGCATGTGTCGCAGATAAGATTGTTTCTGCACCGTTTGCAATTGTGGGTTCTATTGGCGTTATCGCACAAATTCCTAACTTCAACAAACTGTTGAAGAAACATGACATTGAGTACGAACAACTAACCGCGGGTGAATATAAACGCACGCTAACGATGTTTGGTGAGAATACCGATAAAGCGCGCGATAAGTTTAAGCAAGAGCTTGAAGAAACACATGTCTTGTTTAAAGACTTCATTCGCGAGCGTCGTCCTAGTTTGGACCTAGACAAAGTAGCCACAGGTGAGCACTGGTTCGGTACACAAGCGAAAGAGCTTGGTTTGGTGGATGATATTAGTACATCTGATGATATCGTTGTTGCGGCATGCAAAGATAAAACCGTACTTTCTGTGCATTATGTACAGAAGAAAAAACTGGCAGACAAGCTAGCAGGTGTCGCGGGCAAAGTTGCTGACAGCGTGATCTTAAAGTTAGCTGAGCGTGGTCAAAAACCGATTGTTTAATCGAACCTAAGATCATGAAATTTGAAACGGCGAGGGTGGAAGCTCTCGCCGTTTTTGTTGAACCTTATGTTTATTGATGAATCCAATTGCGCATTAGGTGTAATGCTTTACACGACATTTTTCCTCGCTCCAAAGGGCGATTACCCGTATAATGCGCGCCTCGAAAACCGAGCAAATTGCTGAAAAGAAACTATAGGTGGAGAAGAACATGTCCTCTCAAACTCCGGTTGTAACCGTAGATGGACCTAGTGGTGCAGGTAAAGGCACTTTATGTATGTTGCTGGCGAAAAAGTTGGGTTTCCAACTCTTAGATTCTGGCGCAATTTATCGTGTACTTGCACTCGCTGCGATTCACCACGGTGTCGACACAGAGTCAGAAGACGCACTTGTCCCTCTGGCAACACACCTAGACGTTCAATTTATCGCAGAGGGTGACTTAGTTAAGGTCGTTCTAGAAGGCGAAGATGTGTCAGGGGAGCTTCGCAAAGAAGAAACGGGTATGGCAGCATCTAAAGTTGCGGCTCTGCCACGTGTTCGTGAAGCATTATTACGTCGTCAGCGTGCATTTGAGGCCGCTCCGGGCCTAGTGGCTGATGGTCGTGATATGGGCACAATTGTATTCCCAAGTGCACAAGCGAAAATCTTCCTTGATGCGAGCGCAGAAGAGCGTGCAAATCGACGCCTTAAACAGTTGCAAGAGAAAGGCTTAGATGTTAAATTTGCTGACCTTTTAAGCGAGATCCAAGAGCGTGACGACCGAGATCGTAACCGCCCAGTGGCGCCATTACGCCCTGCTGAGGATGCGCTTGTGCTAGATTCTACGTCGATGACTATCGACGAAGTAGTAGAAAAGGCACTACAATATATCGAATCGAAGCTAGCTGAGTAATGATACTCGGCTAGACTAAGAGCGTTGGTCGCAAGGATGATGACTGGCGAATTTAATAACCCCATGCGGTAGGATACCCGTGGAAGTTTAATTTATTGAAGATTAACTAAATGACTGAATCTTTTGCTCAACTCTTTGAAGAGTTTCTAAACGAAACAGAATTCCAACAAGGCAGCATCGTTAAAGGTACTGTAGTAGCTATCGAGAACGGTTTCGTTCTTGTTGACGCTGGTCTTAAGTCTGAATCTGCTATCCCTGCTGAACAGTTCAAGAACGCTGCTGGCGAACTTGAAGTTGAAGTTGGCGCTGAAGTAGACGTAGCTCTAGACGCTGTTGAAGATGGTTTCGGTGAAACTCAACTTTCTCGTGAGAAAGCTAAGCGTCACGAAGCTTGGATCGTACTTGAGAAAGCTTACGAAGAAGCTGAAACTGTTGTTGGTATCATCAACGGTAAAGTTAAAGGCGGTTTCACTGTTGAACTAAACGGTATCCGTGCTTTCCTTCCTGGCTCTCTAGTAGACGTACGTCCAATCCGCGACACTGCTCACCTAGAAAACAAAGAGCTAGAGTTCAAAGTTATCAAACTTGACCAAAAACGTAACAACGTAGTTGTTTCACGTCGTGCTGTTATCGAATCTGAAAACAGCGTTGAGCGTGACGAGCTTCTAGAAACTCTACAAGAAGGTTCTGAAGTTAAAGGTATCGTTAAGAACCTTACTGACTACGGTGCGTTCGTTGACCTAGGTGGCGTTGACGGTCTTCTACATATCACTGATATGGCTTGGAAGCGCGTTAAGCACCCATCTGAAATCGTTAACGTTGGTGACGAGATCCAAGTTAAAGTTCTTAAGTTCGACCGTGAGCGTACTCGCGTATCACTAGGTCTTAAGCAACTAGGCGAAGATCCATGGGTAGCAATCGCTAAGCGTTACCCAGAAGGTCACAAACTAACTGGTCGCGTAACTAACCTAACTGACTACGGCTGCTTCGTTGAAATCGAAGAAGGCGTTGAAGGTCTAGTTCACGTTTCAGAAATGGATTGGACTAACAAGAACATCCACCCTTCTAAAGTTGTTAATGTTGGCGACGAAGTTGAGGTTATGGTTCTTGAAATCGACGAAGAACGTCGTCGTATCTCTCTAGGCCTGAAACAGTGTAAAGCTAACCCATGGCAGTCATTCGCTGAAGCACAAGCTAAAGGCGACAAAGTTACTGGTAAGATCAAGTCTATCACTGACTTCGGTATCTTCATCGGTCTAGAAGGCGGCATCGACGGTCTAGTTCACCTATCTGACATTTCTTGGAATGTTGCTGGCGAAGAAGCTGTACGTGAGTACAAGAAAGGCGACGAGATCTCTGCAGTTGTTCTAGCAGTAGACGCTGAGCGTGAGCGCATCTCTCTAGGCATCAAGCAAATGGAAAACGACCCATTCAATGCTTACGTTGCTGACAACAAGAAAGGTGTTCTAGTTAACGCTACTGTAACTGCTGTTGACGCTAAAGGCGCTACTGTTGAAATCGCAGAAGGCGTTGAAGGTTACATCCGTGCTTCTGAAGTATCTCGCGATCGCGTAGAAGATGCTTCTCTAATCCTAAGCGCTGGTGATGTTGTTGAAGCGAAGTTCACAGGTGTAGACCGTAAGAACCGCGTAATCAACCTATCTATCAAAGCTAAAGACGAAGCTGACGAGCAAGAAGCAATGGCATCTATCAACAAGCAAGATGACAATGCATTCGGTAACGCAATGGCTGACGCTTTCAAAGCTGCTAAAGGCGAATAATATACTCGCTTAAGCAAAAAAGGAGCCGCAAGGCTCCTTTTTTATATTTGAGCATATTTAAGTAGTAATACTAATGACGGTAAACTATCTTAATAAAAGGCATTTCTTCATTGCGCATTTTGCATAAAATTTGTCTAGAATTGTCAGCAAGTGTTTGTTGGAATTAGTATTACTTACTATAATAAGTGATAAAGATACTCAAAGAGGGCAACTATGACTAAGTCTGAACTGATTGAAAGACTCTGCGCTGAGCAAACACACTTATCAGCGAAAGAGGTAGAGGATGCTGTAAAAGATATTTTAGAGCACATGGCCTCTACGCTAGAGAGCGGTGACCGTATCGAGATCCGTGGCTTTGGTAGTTTTTCTCTTCATTACCGCGAGCCTCGCGTAGGTCGTAACCCTAAAACGGGCGATAAAGTGGAATTGGAAGGTAAATACGTTCCACATTTCAAACCTGGTAAAGAGCTTCGTGAGCGTGTAAATATTGGCTAACGCACTCTTATTAGTTTGAAAAAAGCGGCATACGTTTGTGTATGCCGCTTTTTTGTAATGTATCCAAGCAGTTTACGAAGCGAGCTGTTGATTCTGGCTGTTTTCTTTGCAGCTTTCTACACCCAAGTAACTTTAACTTCTAGGCGTGTCTACAAACTAAGCATCTTGAGGTTACTTGGGTATAGATTATTGCTAATATACGTAGTCTGAAGAAGCATTTTCCTGCATAATCTTACCGACTTACTCCTAGAAGGGTGATGTAAATGAAAATTATAAAAATCGTTGCTGTTTTAGCTCTCTTTTTAATTGCATTGGCGTTAGGTTCCCAAAACCAAGAGCTCGTGACTTTTAACTATCTTCTAGCCAAAGGAGAGTTCCACTTATCTACACTATTAGGTGTGGTATTTGTGGTTGGCTTTGCTTTAGCGTGGGTTATCTTTGGTAGTATCCAGCTGAAAACTCAGCTACAAGTTCGTCGTTTAAAGAAAAAACTGAAAAAGTACGAACCTACAGATGCAAACAAACCTGCTGATAAGCCAGCCATCGAAAAACAGGCATAAGGATAAGGCTTAACTTTAATGCTTGAACTACTCTTCTTGTTATTGCCTATAGCTGCTGCGTATGGCTGGTATATGGGGCATCGCAGCGCTCAGCAAGACAAGCAGAAGCAATCTCATCAAATCTCTCGTCAGTATATGACGGGTCTTAATCTGCTGCTCTCTGACCAATCAGATAAGGCTGTTGATCACTTTATTGAATTGCTCCAAGTTGATAACGAGACAATCGATACTCACCTTGCGTTGGGTAACCTGTTCCGGTCTCGTGGTGAAGTCGACCGCGCAATCAGAATTCACCAAAATCTTATTTCTCGTTCAGGCTTAACACTGGACCAAAAGAACCTCGCCCTTCAACAGTTAGCGAAAGACTACATGGTCTCAGGTTTTCTTGATCGTGCAGAGAAAATCTTCGAGCAGTTAGTCGAAGAGCCAGATTACAAAGAAGCGGCCCTTCAGCAATTGGTAACTATTTACCAACAAACGCGTGAATGGGAAAAAGCAATTTATTACGCCAATCAATTGGCTAAGTTGGGTAATAAACGCTCCAGAATGCGTGCGAATATTGCTCATTTTTGGTGTGAAATTGCCATGCTTGACCAGGCCGATGGTAATACTAATAAGGCTATACAGCACTTTAAAAAAGCCCTAGCAGAAGACCCAAAGTGTGTTCGAGCGAGTATTGCTTTGGGACGAATTTATCTAGAGTCTGAAGATTATAAACACACGATAAAATACCTGACGGGTGTGCTTGAGCAAGACAAAGACTTTATCAGCGATGTCTTACCAACCATTGCAGAGTGCTACCATCATCTGGGCCAGGAAGATGAACTTGTCGAGTTTCTGCGAGCTTGTATTGATAAGAAAGCAGGCGTATCAGCCGAGTTAATGTTGGCTCAGTTGGTTGCTCACCACGAGAACGTCGGGGCTGCACAAGAGCTGCTGACCAAACAGCTGCTGAAAAATCCAACCATGAAGGGCTTTTATCGATTAATTGACTACCACATTGCTGAAGCAGAAGACGGTCGCGCGAAGGACAGTCTATCGACGCTACAAGCGATGGTGGGTGAACAGTTAAAAGTGAAACCACACTACCGATGCCGGAAGTGTGGGTTTTCTACTCATTCCCTTTATTGGCACTGCCCATCCTGTAAAGGGTGGGGGACGATCAAGCCAATCCGCGGATTGGATGGTGAATAATTTTAATGCAGCTGGCAGAATTTCTGTCCGCTGCATTTTTTTAACTTTTTATTTAATAAGAACCAAAATAGTTAGGAGAT
>NZ_WXWT01000175.1:0-3032 GCF_009904725.1 Vibrio sp. V43_P6S15P86 | reverse complement strand
TGTCGCACTGGATTATGATAACCAAGCAGACGCACTTGCGTTTGTAGATAGAATTGATCCTGCGTCATGTCGCCTAAAAGTTGGCAAGGAGATGTTTACGCTATTTGGTCCTGATTTCGTACGTGAACTCCACAAACGTGGTTTCTCAGTCTTCCTGGATTTGAAATTTCACGATATTCCAAATACGTGTTCTAAGGCGGTCCGCGCAGCCGCGGAATTAGGGGTTTGGATGGTGAATGTGCATGCGAGCGGTGGTGAGCGCATGATGACGGCATCACGTGAAATTCTTGAGCCATACGGTAAAGATCGCCCACTTCTGATTGGAGTAACGGTACTAACCAGTATGGAACAAAGTGATTTAGCGGGTATTGGTTTGAACATTGCGCCTCAGGATCAAGTTATTCGTCTGGCGACATTGACCAAAAACGCTGGTTTAGATGGTGTCGTATGTTCAGCTCAAGAGTCTTCATTGCTTAAGAGCGAACTGGGTCAAGACTTTAAGTTAGTTACACCAGGAATCCGACCTGCTGGCTCTGAGCAAGGTGACCAGCGCCGTATCATGACACCAGTAGAGGCTATTCAGTCAGGCTCTGACTATCTTGTTATTGGGCGTCCAATTACTCAAGCTGTGGATCCTGCTGCAGTGTTGAAATCGATCAATGATAGCTTGTCTAGTATGTAAGCACAGTCTTGTATTGTATAAAGAAAGGTGAGGCTGTGATGCCTCACCTTTTTTGTATCTAATAAAAATACCAACCGTAGTAAGTAACTGCTCATTTTAACCAGTTATATCTGCTCGCTTACTTGCTTGCTTTAATTGGTGTCGGGGGGAGCTTATTCGGATAAAGGTTCTACGGTTTATTATGAGAAAAGTAGGGCTTGGTACTGTATCGATCACACTTTTGTAACATAACTCACTGTGATGCATAGAAAATGCGACCATGTATTATTGATGACTTGCGTTACAAAAGCCTAAAGAATACTATGGCGAGGATGCATTCACTGCGTTGTAAGGTCTAGGATGACCTAGTGAAACTCTTTGAAATTAATATAGAAGCTGGCAGGAAGTCACTTCATATTACGCTCCTATTATTTCCTATCTGCGTATTTTCTATTTGCAGCTTTCACACTCCGTCTTCCTTGCTACGACCTTAATCGCAAACACAACAAGGAAGAAACATGACTAAAAAACTGCCATTTTCAGTACTTGCAACACTGACCGCTGCCAGTTTTCAACTGAGTGCGGCAGAGCTACCTGCTGATATAGAATGGATTTCAAATAACAATGAACCTCTGTTCGCCTCTGAAGAAGCGGTACGAGGTGGTACTTATCGTACTTACATTCAGAGCTTTCCTCAGACATTACGAAGTGTTGGTCCAGATGCGAACTCCGGCTTGCGCCAATATTTAATGGATGGTTCACCAAAGCTTGCTCAGCGTCATCCAAATACTGGTAAATGGATCCCCCAACTTGCTAAGTCATGGGCATTTGGAGAGGACAACAAAACCGTATTCTTTAAGCTTGATGAAACGGCCGAGTGGTCAGATGGTGAAAAAATTACGGCAGATGATTACGTCTTTATGATGAAGTACTACACGTCAAAAGACATTATCGACCCGTGGTACAACGACTTCTTCACGAACAGCGTTGTCGGTGTTGAAAAAATTGACGACTACACGATCAAAGTCAATCTTGCTGTAGCTCAAAGTCATGACTCGCTCATGGTTATGATTAACATGCCGAGTAATGGTTTTCAGCCTCGTCCGGAACACTTCTTTGAAGGAGAAAAGGACGCAAATAACGATGGCATGCCTGATAACTTCGTCAGAAAGTTCAACTTTAAATCTGAGCCAACTGCGGCGCCTTACTACATTGATAAAGTGAAGAAAGGTAAGAGCGTGACATTCAAACACGTGGGCGAAGATTGGTGGGGGTATAACAACCGCTACTATAAAAACCGTTACAACGTAGAAAAAGTCCGCATTAAGGTGATTCGCGATCCTGATATTGCCATGAAGCACTTTGAGAAAGGCAACTTGGACTACTTTGAGATGGTGCTACCAAGCTTTTGGCATGACAAAACCTATAGTGATGTGTACAAAAAAGGCTATATCCAAAAGTACTGGGGCTTTAACGAAGCACCACAAGGCGCTGGTGGCCTTTGGATGAACACCGCGATGCCGATGTTGGATAACCTAGAAGTTCGCAAAGGCGTTATGGCAGCCACTGACTATGACGGCATGATTGAAAATATCATGCGTGGAGATTATTCACGTAAACCACATGGACTCGGCTTTGGTCATGGCGAATACGATGACCCTAACAATACACCGCCTAAGTTTGATGCCGATGCGGCGGTTAAACATTTCGAAAAAGCGGGCTTTGACAAAGTTGGCGCAGATGGTATTCGTGTCAACGACAAGGGCCAACGCTTGAGCTTTGCTATCACCTATGGATACAACTCTTGGACACCGCGTATTGCGTACTTGAAAGAGCAAGCGAAACTTGCTGGTCTTGAGTTCACGTTAAACTTGGTGGATGGTTCATCTGCGTTTAAATACATTCTTGAGAAAAAGCATCAGTTAGCGTTCTTGAATATGGGTTCTGGTGAGATTCCTGCGTATTGGGAATACCTGCACTCTGATAATGCGAATCGACCACAAACGAATGCTCACACCAACTACAGCAGCCCTGAGTTGGACAAGTTGATTGAAGCTTATGACTCTGAGTTTGATCAGGAGAAGCGTTACGATTTATCGCATCAAATCCAAAACTATGTCAGCAAAGCGAATATCATCGTTCCTGGATACATGGTGCCTTATTCTCGAGTTGCACATTGGCGCTGGGTTAAAATTCCTAAAGATGGCATGACAAAAGCGACAGAATGGGTGCTTCATCCAATGGATATTGGTAATTTCTGGATCGATACCAAAGTAAAAGAAGAGACTGAGGAAGCGATGGACGAGGGTAAAACCTTCCCAGAGACAACGGTTATTGATGATCGCTACAAGTTGTAACTCCACAACTTAGC
>NZ_WXWT01000344.1:0-7198 GCF_009904725.1 Vibrio sp. V43_P6S15P86 | reverse complement strand
GTGTTAAGGGCTCTAAGATGACCAGCCAATTGGTTTAGTGAGATTGTCAGTAACCTAATGATCGTAAAGCTCTATTGCCCGTACAACAACGAGTGGAATAAAAGACTTAGCGCTTAGGCTATTTGCAACAAGAACGCGGGACTCCGAGTTTACAAAAAACGAGTTTACAAAAAGAGGGTGCGACTTGGATAAGAAAATAGGACTGTATTGGTTTACTAATGACCTGCGTTTGCATGACAACCCGCTGTTGATAGACGCTTGTGCAGAAATGGATGAGTTAATTTGTTTGTATTGTCGCCCCTCGGTGACACCTTACTTGCAGCATTTTGCGCAGGAGACCTCTTTAGGGCGTGCGAAATTGCAGTTTCTCGAGGCGTCGCTTAATGAACTTAATCAATCTTTAGCTAAATTGGGGCAACGATTATGGACGGTTGAACTGACGCCCTATCAAGCGATCAAATATGCCATCAGTCATTTCGGTATCACTCATATTTATGCTGATGCGTTTGCTGGTTCGGATGAGCAACAGGCACTAGAGCGTGCAATTGAAGGCACTCCCCATGTGAACATAAAACAGCAAGCGATCCGTACTTTGTTGTGCGAAGAACAGTTACCATTTGAATTAAGGCAACTGCCTGCGACCTTCACGAAATTTAGAAAGCAGGTCGAAGGTTTAGACCTCTCTCAACCTTACGAGAGCGTTCATGCTTTACCGCCAGCACCTTCAGGTATGAATTTTCCTACCGCCACGACATATTACTTTGACACCAAACCAGCATTTGATGGCGGAGAACTGAGCGGTCTTGAACATTGTCGACGCTATTTTGCTTCAAGTTTAGCGAGCGAATATAAACAGACGCGCAATGGGCTCGATGGGATGGAGTATTCAACCAAATTTTCACCTTGGTTAGCTCATGGTTGCGTCTCGCCTACAATCATTTATGCCATGCTCAAACAATATGAGCAGAAGAACGGAGCAAATGATTCAACCTATTGGATCTATTTCGAGTTGTTGTGGCGGGAATACTTTTATTGGTACGCGAGAAAGTATCAACAGACGTTGTTTCGATTTGGCGGTATCGCCAACCAGCCACCACTGACCAGTTTTTATGCGCAACGCTTTAAGCAGTGGAAGAAAGGCGAGACACCTTTTCCAATCGTTAACGCATGTATGCATCAGCTTAATAAAACGGGTTATATGTCTAATCGAGGGCGCCAACTGGTCGCGAGCTGTCTGGTTCATGAACTCGGACTCGACTGGCGCTACGGTGCTGCTTATTTTGAAACTCAGTTGATTGATTACGATGTCGGCTCTAATTGGGGCAACTGGCAGTATTTGGCTGGTGTTGGCGCTGACCCACGTGGCTCACGTCAGTTTAATCTAGAAAAGCAGACACAAACTTATGATCCAGATTTTTCATTTATCGACAAATGGCAGGGGAGATGCGTAGGCGTACATCTTGATAGTGTCGATATGGTGGATTGGCCGATTGCGCCAAAAAAAGAGAGCGGGAGATAACCAATGCATTACGAGACGGTTCGGCTCATTCTTGGTGACCAACTTAATAGCGAGCATTCGTGGTTTCAACGTGTAGACGACTCGGTGCTTTACCTTGTTGCTGAGTTGAAACAAGAAAATACTTACGTTACGCATCACATTCAAAAGGTGTGTGCTTTTTTCTCTGCGATGGCGAATTTTGCCAACGAGCTGCAGGAAGAAGGGCATCAAGTTTTGCACCTTACGTTGGATGACACACAATCTTTCGAGGATCTTGCGCAAGTCTTACAACACTACGTGAGTGAAGTTGGTGCAAGTAAGTTTGAATATCAACGCCCCGACGAATACCGTTTACTAGAGCAGTTAGCCAAACTAAAGCTTGATGGGGTCGTGATGCGTAGCGTCGATTCGGAACACTTTTTGTTACCGTTTGAGGAAATAGAATCGCAGTTTCCCCAAGGTAAACACATCATGATGGAGCACTTTTATCGCCGTATGCGTAAGCGTTTCAACATTTTGATGCAAGACGGTAAGCCTATTGGTGGAAAGTGGAACTACGACGCCAATAACCGAAATAAACTTAAAGCAAAAGACATTGAACAGCTGCCAAAGCCATTAATGTTTAGTCATGACGTCAGAGATATTGTCGAGCGCTTAGGTCGGCACAACATTCAAACCATAGGTAAATTAAATGGTGATTTACTTTGGCCAGTAAGTCGCTCTCAAAGCTTGTCTTTACTCGCGCATTTTTGTCAGGTCTGTTTGCCATTGTTTGGTCGTTTTCAAGACGCCATGACAGGTCAGCACGAGGCTAAATGGAGCTTGTATCACAGCCGGATTTCGTTCTCGCTGAACAGCAAGCTGCTGAATCCGCGAGAGGTGATTGACGCTTCACTTAAGGCATTTCATGCCAATGCCGACATCGATATTTCTCAGGTAGAAGGTTTTATTCGTCAGATCTTGGGGTGGCGAGAGTACATCCGAGGCGTTTATTGGGCGAACATGCCTCATTACCCGAAAAAGAATGAACTGGAAGCGAGTAGAAAGCTGCCAGACTTCTTCTGGAACGGCGAAACCAAAATGGCCTGTATGCGCAACGCGATTGGTCAGTCTCTCGATTATGCCTACGCACACCACATCCAACGTTTGATGGTCACTGGTAACTTTTGTTTGCTAACCGAGATAGATCCAGACCAAGTGGATGAATGGTATCTCGGTATCTATGTTGATGCGATTGAATGGGTCGAAATGCCGAACACACGTGGCATGGCATTGTTTGCGGATGGCGGCATTGTTGGCACCAAACCTTACGCGGCGAGTGGCTCTTACATCAACAAAATGAGCGACTACTGTAAGGGTTGCCACTACGACAATAAGGCTAGGAGTGGAGAAGGCTCTTGTCCGTTCAACAGCTTATATTGGCGCTTTATGAACAAACACGACAAACGCTTAGCAACGAATCCACGTATAGGGATGATTTTCCGATCTTGGGACAACATGGAAGAGCAGCAACGCCAAGCGATATTAGATACCGCAGAGCACTATATGGAAAACTTGGAGAGCTTATAATGGACATACTGATCGTTGGTGGAAATGGCGGCATTGGATTGGCGATGGTTCAACAAGCGCTAGTTCGCTTTCCCCAAGCTCGCGTGCATGCCACTTATCGTAATCACCAACCAGATTGGCAACACCCAAATGTATTTTGGCATCAAGTGGATGTATCGCAGGACGAGCAGGTGAAAGCACTCAGTGAGCAGATTGAACATGTTGATTGGTTGGTGAACTGCGTTGGTATGTTGCACACCCAAGATAAAGGTCCTGAGAAGAATCTTAGCTCGCTCGACGCAGACTTTTTTCAGCAAACCATCTTGGTTAATACTTTGCCGAGTTTACTGTTGGCGAAATACTTCACGCCCAAGTTAAAACGCAGTGCCAACCCTAAGTTTGCGACCATTTCGGCCAAAGTTGGCAGTATTAGTGATAATCACTTAGGCGGTTGGTACAGCTATCGTGCATCGAAAGCCGCGTTAAATATGTTCCTCAAAACCATGTCGATTGAATGGCGGAGAATGGTCAAACACGGGACTGTACTCGCTCTTCACCCAGGCACAACAGATACGGCTTTGTCGGCACCTTTTCAAGCGAATGTACCTGAAGGAAAGCTGTTTAGCCCAGAGCGTGTCGCGCGAGACTTATGGGGATTGATTGACAAAGCAACCCCGCAGGATAGCGGGGCATTTTGGGCTTATGATGGTGCCTTGTTACCTTGGTGAAGCGCTGCTTGGTCTGAGCCACGTTACCTTGGAAAATAAGGCTAGCAGTGCGACATAAAGTTTTTGTGGTTCTAACTTTTGACTGATTTGTTTCTTCGGCAGCGCTCAGAACAGTAAACGACTTCGTCCCAATTTCTTGCCCATTTCTTTCTCCAAGAAAATGGGCGATGGCAAACAGAGCAGATTTTGGTTGGTAATTGTGTTTTAAAACCTTTCATCTGGTCCTCCCCATTCGCCATCGTATGCCCTTGAAGTTGAATGAATACGAACTATTTATCAAAGAGATACAGATACTCTTCATACCCCTGCGTTTTCATTTCACTTACAGGTACAAATTTCATTGCCGCAGAGTTCATGCAGTAGCGTAATCCTGTTGGCTTCGGACCGTCTTTAAAAACATGACCAAGGTGAGAATCACCAAACTTACTGCGAACTTCCGTTCTTGGATAAATCAGCTTGTAATCGGTTTTTTCAACGATGTAACCTGGGTTGATTGGCTTAGTGAAACTTGGCCAACCCGTCCCCGATTTGTATTTATCGGTAGAAGAAAACAACGGTTCACCAGTTACGATATCAACGTAAATCCCCGCTTCTTTGTTGTCCCAATATTCGTTGTCGAACGGACGCTCGGTGCCTTCTTCTTGCGTTACGTAGTATTGCAACTCTGTTAAGTTTGATTTGATCTCGGACTTAGCAGGCTTACTGTACGCTTTCACTTTCGATAGCAACTTTTTTTCTTCGATCAACTGACGAAGCGTTTTTGGGGTCTCTTTACGATCATCACCAAATACTTCATCCAAGTATTTATCTCGACCAGACGCATAGCGGTAATACTTATACTTTAAGCTGCTCTTTTTGTAGTAGTCTTGGTGATACTCTTCTGCAGGATAAAACTTCTCAAACTCGATCAGTTCTGTTTTCAACGGTTTTGGATAGATCATCGCCTTGTCGATTTCCATCATAAACTGTTCTGCGATCTGCTTTTGTTCCGCGTTATGATAGAAAATAGCAGGGCGATACTGTGGGCCACGGTCGACAAAAGAGCCTTTATCGTCAGTAGGATCGATATGACGAAAAAAGTAGTCCAACACTTGCTCGTAACTAACCACTTTAGGATCGTACTTAACTTCGATCACTTCTATGTGACCTGATTTACCTGATGAAACTTGGCGATAAGTTGGGTTTTCAACATGACCACCAGAATAGCCTGATACGACATCGACTACACCAGTCAACTGTTCCAAATCCGATTCTGTACACCAGAAACAGCCGCCAGCTAGTGTGGCGATTTCTGCATTCTCTGAAGCCTTCATCTTATCCATCGTATCGGCGGTGCCTGTTTTACTCAAAAGTAGAAACAAGACAGGAAGTGCGAAAGAGAATCCGACCAATAACTTAGATATATTCTTCATAGCTACCTCAACGTTGTTTTCCGTAGAAAGTGTGACTGAAATAAAAAGTGTTACGTATAGAGAAAGGCAACCGAGCGAAAAAATTACAGCAATGTTGAAAATTCCGTTGCCCTTTTATGCGAGAAAGCTAAAGTATCGACACGAAATACACCGCTTGATAGGGCAACGATGTCTTCAACGAGCGATGCTAAATGAGGTAAATCATGCAAGCAGAAGTTAAATGGGTAGAAGATTTTAAATTCCTTGGGCAATCTCAGTCGGGTCACTCCGTAGTGATGGATGGCAATGGCGGTGCAACGGCACCAAGCCCAATGGAAATGGTACTAATGGCCGCTGGTGGCTGTAGCTCTGTCGATGTTGTCGACGGTTTGAAAACGGCAGGACAAAAGGTCTTGTCTGTTAATGCCAAGCTAACCACAGAGCGTCGTGAAACCGCACCACGTATCTTTACGCAAGTGAATATCCACTTTGAAGTTTCAGGTGACGAGCTTGACCCAGAAGTCGTAGCAAAAGTGGCGGCTGACTCGCTAGAAAAATACTGCTCGGTTTGCTTAATGCTAGGTGAAGGTGTTGAGATGACCCACAGCTGGGAAATCGTGTAAGTCGACAGACTCCACAAAATATAAAAACAGGAAAGAGAAAAGTGCAGGCTTTTCTCTTTTTTTATTCCGCAATTCACGTACCGTGTGATTAATCTGAAAGTAGTAATTGCAGGTTTTAGGAGTCTCCCAGTGACAGAACTCGAAAAAATGATGTCTGGTCAAATCTTTGATGGCATGGACAAAGAAATTGACGCAATTAGAAGTCATGCTCTTCAAGCACTTAGAGCGCTCAATAACAATACCGACGAAAGTCAGCGCGACGAATTACAAAAACAGCTGTTTGGCAAAGCGGGTCTTTGCATTGTTCAAGCACCTTTCCATTGCGAGTTCGGTAAAACCATCGAAATCGGCGAAGAAACCTTTATCAACATGAATGTGGTCATGCTTGATGGGGCTAAAATTACCATCGGGAACCACGTGCTAATCGGTCCAAGCGTGCAATTGTATACGGCTTCTCATTCTGTTGATTACCGAAGTCGCCGACGTTGGGAGACGTTTTGTAAACCTATCACGATTGAAGATGATGTGTGGATTGGTGGTAACTCCGTCATTAACCAAGGTGTAACGATTGGTGCTCGCTCGGTGATTGCGGCGAACTCGGTCGTCAACCATGATGTGCCGCCAGATTGTCTATACGGAGGCACACCTGCTAAGTTGATTCGTCGTCTCAACGAAGAAGAGTAAGAATCGATAGTGATGGTATGATGACTCGCTTTACAGGCATAAGAGAATCATGCCATCAGAAAGGGATAATTCGCCAAGGAGTCTAAGATGTCGAACAAGACAGAAGTCCTCATGTGCCCTACATGTGGGGTAGAAACGCATCATGTAGTGGTGTTAGTCAGAAAGAAAAGTGGCTTTGAAGGCGATAAAAATCGCAACAAGAAAGAGTTCATCGCTGGATTTCTCAAAAGTGTAGTGTTCGGCGCCTTCCTTGCTTCTATGGATGAATTTGAACGTCACTTGATCTGCGAAAACTGTGGTCATAAAACCATTCAACAGTAATTGATAGTCTTTCTTTCTCTGCATAAGTACATAAGTGCGGTTTGAAGCACTGGTTATTCAAATCGCATTATCCTCTTTTAGTGCTTTTGCTCTTCTCATGTTCCTCTCTCAAAAGTGAGTCACATCAGTACGCATTTTAACCGCTTGGGTACAGGTAACTCACTGCTATGTATAATAAATTTCGGTGGGAAATACGTGTTTCAGCTCGATGTTTAATCTCTGTTCTATCGACACGTTTTGGGTCCGTAAACACTTAAATTTCGTTTGCTTTATGTTGCATGCAGTGCAATTGTGTGAATCCGGTCACGTTATTGTTTAATTCATAAAAAAATATTTAATGAATAGTAATTCACAAATATGCTGACCGTATGTGCTATTTAGTTTTGACTTATCTTTTGAGTATTC